>JALYGX010000457.1 GCA_030776905.1 Cyanobacteriota bacterium
TGTTCCTCAAACTCAGCCTTAAACTGTGCAAGTTCCCAATCTTCAACTGGGGCTGCCCAGCTTTGTGCTGAAGGACTAGGTGGATAAGATGAGGGAAGGGGTGCTAGGGACTTAAATTCTTCCTCCTCAAATAAGGGCTGTTTATTAGGTTGTAAACCTTGCTCTTGTTCCTGATACTCCGTTTTGACTTGGGCTAATAAATCATCTATAGATTCCATTACTTTCACCCCCGGTTAAAAGAGATTTTCTGTCAGATTAGCGCTTAATCAGTAATAGCATTGAGTAACACTTCCGTCAGAGTCATGTCTTCCATGTCATCAATGGTGACGGTGTCTACGATGTCAAATTTGGCTCCAACACCTTGCAATTCATCATCTAAGATTTTAAGAAACTTAGTAGCTTGGGCATCTGAACCGACTTGAACAAAGGAAATCGCTAATTCTTCATCCCGATCCATCCGCCGCGACGCCTCGATAATTACTTTCATCACAGCTTTGCGGTCATCTGGCTCACCATCTGTAACAACTACAATTGTCTCTCCATTGGCCTTTGTCTTTCCAGAGGCTTTGCGTTGAAAGTAGCTATTGGTTGCGTCTTGAAGGACTCTTGCTAAATCAGTAGTACCTGATGGCTCGTTTTCTGTAAAAATTTGGATAACTTTACTTGCGGTCACATTGTCATAGCGCTTGAAGCGACCGGAAAATAGATAAACTGTGATGCCGTCTGGGTCAAATTCTTCGCATTTATTAGCTAAGGCGAGGGTTGATTCTTGCATGACTTGCCATCGGCTTTTACCACCTAACTGGTCTTTCATTGACATACTGCCGCTTTTGTCAATGATTAATGTATAGTCACGCTGTTCTAGCATAAGAAATTCCCCCAATTTGCTCAGTACTTTTTAAGGGTATCAAAACCGACATCTGAGCTATAGAAGTTGGGGGAGATAAAAGCGGTTATCCATAACCTTATTTAGGCTGATTACCACCTGTGATTTACATCACAGGTGGCGAATTCTAGTACTCAGGGAGTCCCGGCTGATACAAGTGCAGGTAACGTATCTTTCAGCGGTGTCCAACGGAAGAAGCGATCGCCTCCTATTTCCACAACCACTTTTACGCGCGGCTCTTGCTGGGGTAAAGTCGTTAGATATTCAACTTCCTGGCGAGATAAGATAGAGCCTTCAATCATCCACAGTACCAACCCTTTGGACTTAGGAGGCAGGTTTTCTAATTGGTAACCCACGACAGGCGGCAGGTAATAAACTCGAATGTCTTTTTTCCCTAAATGAGGGGGACGAACGCCATGCACGCCAGTTAAATAAGCTGCCATGTCACCCAGCCCTTTAGCCGAGATGCACAAGCTGGTATAACCTGTTGCCCGTAGCCGCCGCCGATAACGCCCCTCAAATCCTCCCTCTAAAGGGACATATACCGCCAAAGAGCCTGATTGTTCTAAGTCGCGGATGAACGTCTTGCCGGTTGTGATGAGTGCCATCTCTACCTCCTATTCCGCCTTAAGTTTTGTTAATTGCCACTAGGGCATTATTATAGATGAAGGGCAGTTACCCCCGCTCAACTGCCAGTATGCAAAAAAGAAAGCCTATCCATAGACAAATGTAGATAAATCGTAGTAGTATTTAAAATTGTGACCAAACAAGGTTGCTCAGAAGCAGCCGGGTCAAGATACGCGCTGTTCTTTGAACCGCAGGTTCAAGACCGAAAGTCTTTACAACAGGTTGTTTGTTTTTCTATCTCAGTGCTGAGGTAAGTGCAAGCATCACTAATGTAAAAGAATCTGCAAGGTTCGTTGACTGACAGCTTCTGACTTAGATGTACTTGCACTTTCGCCTCGTGGGGATACTGAGGAGTTTACGACTTAAGTCCCAACGAACCAAGGTGACGCTGTTAGCCAGTACTAACCCGTACAAACGGTTCACAAAATCTGGCTGTTAAGTCTTAGCAAGGCTACCAGAACGTAGACATTCTCCTTACAGAGATAGATTACTGTCTGGTTAGTCATGACGACAAAGTTTGTGGGTAGAGCGGATTTACTGAAAAGTAGAGCCGACATCACCTCACTGTAATGTCTAGAAAGGAGAAACCCGTGTCTGTCGGTATCCTCGGCACCAAACTCGGCATGACCCAAGTGTTCGATGAGGAAGGAAAAGCAATTCCTGTCACCGTCGTTCAAGCCGGTCCATGCACAGTGACACAAGTTAAAACCAAGCAGACGGATGGCTACACCGCCATTCAAGTTGGTTATCAAGAAGTCAAGCCCAAATCGCTTAACAAGCCTGAGCTAGGACACTTAGCCAAGTCGAGTGCCCCATCCTTACGTCATCTGCGTGAGTATCGCTTAGATAACACCAATGAATTTGAGCTGGGTCAGCCAGTTAGAGCCGATATTTTTACGGCTGGTCAAATTGTTGATGTCAGCGGAACCAGTATTGGTAAAGGCTTTGCTGGTTATCAAAAGCGTCATAACTTTAAGCGAGGACCAATGGCTCACGGTTCCAAAAACCACCGTTTGCCCGGTTCTACTGGTGCAGGAACAACGCCTGGACGGACATTTCCTGGTAAAAGAATGGCAGGTCGTTTAGGCGGAGTCCGCGTTACAATTCGCAAGCTTGAGGTAATCAGGGTAGACGCTGACCGCAACTTGTTGCTGATTAAAGGTGCGGTTCCTGGCAAACCTGGAGCGCTTTTGAGCATTGTGCCAACCAACAAGGTCGGGAAGTAGTCATTGTTCATTGTTCAAGAACTCATTGTTCATTGCTACAGCGTTAGCGGTAGCGACGTTAGGAGCGTCTGAACTATGAACCATGAACCATGAACAAAAGGACGAATGACTAAAGACTAAGGACTAAGGATTAAGGATATGGTTGATTGTGTAGTGCGGAACTGGCAAGGGGAGGAAGTCGGACAGGCGACGATAGACTTGCGAGTTGCCAAAGAAGGAACAGCCGCTCACATTGTTCACCGAGCAATGGTTCGGCAAATGACGAATGCTCGTCAAGGCACTGCCTCCACTAAAACCCGTGCTGAAGTTAGCGGTGGAGGACGCAAACCTTGGAGGCAAAAAGGAACGGGTCGCGCTCGTGCTGGCTCAAATCGCTCACCTTTGTGGCGCGGGGGTGGTGTGATCTTTGGTCCTAAACCCAGAGACTACAACCTGAAAATGAACCGCAAAGAGCGCCGTCTAGCTCTGAGAACCGTATTTCAGAGTCGAGCAGAGGATTTGATTGTGGTAGAGGACTTTGTTGATCAACTGCCACGACCGAAGACCAAAGAGATGGCAGGAGCCTTAGCACGATGGGGTATCCACGCTGAGGCGAAAGTTCTCCTTATCCTGCCTGAGTTAGCAGAAATGGTTCAGTTGTCAGCACGTAACCTGTCAACCGTTAAGTTGATTTCAGCAACCAACTTGAATGTCTATGATTTGCTAGCCGCTGACAAAATTGTAACGACCAACACCGCCCTTGCCAAAATCCAGGAGGTTTACAGTGACTAAAGTAGCTGAGTATAACCCCCGTGACCTTGCCGACTTGGTACTTCGCCCAATTGTCACTGAGAAGGCAACTCTGCTTTTGGAGCAGAATAAGTATGTTTTTGAAGTGATTCTTAAAGCAAGCAAGCCAGAAATTAAAGCGGCGATTGAAAGCCTTTTTGAGGTCAAGGTTACAGGTGTAAATACCATACGTCCGCCGCGTAAAAAGCGTCGAGTCGGTAAATTTGTGGGTTATAAGGCGCAGTACAAGCGAGCAATTGTGACTCTAGCTGAAGGGGACTCAATCACCCTGTTCCCAGAAGTATAGGGCTGGGGGCTGGACAATTAAAAATGCAAAATTAAAAATTAGAAAAATTATCCTTGTAATTTTTAATTTGTAATTTTTAATTCTCAAATCAGTTTCAAACAGAGCAAGTAAAGGAGATTTCTTATGGGCATCCGTTCTTATCGGCCCTACACTCCCGGTACTCGCCAGGGTACAGTCTCAGATTTTGCTGAGATCACACGGAGTGAGCCGGAAAAATCACTAACCCAATCCAAGCATCGCTCCAAGGGTCGCAATAATCGTGGCGTGATTACCAGTCGCCGTCGCGGTGGCGGACACAAGCGTCTGTATCGGATTATTGACTTCCGCCGTGACAAGCACACGATCCCGGCTAAGGTAGTAGCGATCGAGTACGATCCAAACCGCAATGCGCGGATTGCACTTGTTTACTATCAGGATGGGGAAAAGCGATATATTCTTCATCCCGATAAGTTGACAGTGGGCACAATAATCGTATCGGGACCCGAAGCCCCAATCGAAATTGGCAATGCTTTGCCCCTGAGAAATATTCCCTTGGGAACGAGCGTTCATAATGTGGAACTGACACCCGGACGAGGTGGGCAGATTGTCCGTGCGGCTGGTGCAACGGCACAAGTTGTCGCCAAAGAAGGTAACTATGTCACCTTGAAGCTTCCTTCCAGTGAAGTCCGTATGGTTCGCCGGGAGTGCTACGCGACAATTGGGCAAGTTGGCAACATTGAAGACAGAAACCTGAGCTTGGGTAAAGCAGGTCGCAACCGTCACAGGGGACGGCGTCCGGAGGTGAGAGGAAGCGTGATGAACCCCGTGGATCACCCTCATGGTGGAGGTGAAGGAAGAGCGCCCATCGGCAGATCCGGTCCTGTAACGCCTTGGGGTAAACCCGCCTTGGGAGCCAAAACTCGGAAACGGAAGAAGCAAAGTACTTCTTTGATTGTCCGCCGTCGGCGGAAATCCTCGAAGCGCGGACGCGGTGGGCGGCAAGCCTAAGCCTAAAGAGTTGAAGGTCAGAACTTTCAACTGCCAACTTTCAACCTTCTAACTTTCAACATTGAATTATGGGTCGTTCTTTAAAAAAAGGTCCTTTTGTTGCTGATAGTCTTCTCCGGAAGATTGAAGTCCTTAATGCTAGGGGCGAAAAGCAAGTCATCAAAACCTGGTCGCGAGCCTCGACGATTTTGCCACAGATGATCGGTCACACGATCGCCGTTCATAATGGTCGGACACACGTCCCCATTTTTGTAAACGAGCAAATGGTGGGACACAAACTCGGTGAATTCGCGCCGACTCGCACATTTCGGGGACACTCCAAAGGAGATCGGAGAGCCGGTCGTTAGAAGGTTTGAGTGGTTGTTCACTCTCAACTTCTTAGAGGAAAGAAAACTATGGCGATAGATACTACAGCAGAAACCAAAGCGATCGCTCGCTACATCCGAATGTCTCCCTTTAAAGTAAGGCGAGTTCTCGATCAAATTCGAGGCCGCTCCTATAGGGAAGCTTTGATCATCCTCGAATTCATGCCTTACCGGGCTTGTGACCCCATCTTAAAAGTCCTGCGCTCCGCTGTGGCAAATGCTGAACACAATTCGGGTCTCGATCCCGCCAGCTTAGTCATCACGAAAGCTTTTGCCGATATGGGACCAAGCTTAAAGCGCTTTAGACCTAGAGCTCAAGGTCGGGCTTATCAGATTCGCAAGCCAACGTGTCACATCACAGTCGCTGTTTCTCCACAAGTTGAGGAATAGCCATTGGTTATTTGTTCTTAGTTATTGGCGATCGACAACTAACGACTAACAACTAACCACTAACAACGCAAAGGAAGGATTCGTGGGACAAAAAATACATCCAATAGGCTTTCGACTGGGTATTACTCAAGAGCATCGCTCTCGCTGGTTTGCCGACACCAAGCGCTATCCAGAAGTACTACAAGAAGACCATAAAATCCGACAGTACGTCCAAGACAAACTCAATAACGCCGGGATTGCCGAAATCCGCATCGAACGCAAAGCTGATCAAATCGATCTAGAAGTCCATACCGCTCGTCCAGGGGTGGTTGTCGGTCGTGGCGGTAGTGGAATTGAGAATTTACGGACTGGTCTTCAAAATGCGTTGGGCAGTAATCGTCAAATTCGCATCAACGTGATTGAAGTCGCGCGGGTGGATGCTGATGCAGGGCTGATTGCTGAGTACATTGCCCAACAGCTAGAGCGAAGAGTTTCCTTTCGGCGAGTTGTGCGTCAGGCAATTCAACGCGCCCAACGCGCTGATGTTCAGGGAATCAAAATTCAGGTGAGCGGTCGGTTAAATGGTGCAGAAATCGCCAGAACCGAGTGGACTCGCGAGGGACGAGTACCCCTACATACCCTGCGGGCAGATATTGACTATGCTTACCGCACGGCTAAAACGATTTACGGAATTTTGGGCGTAAAAGTTTGGGTCTTCAAAGGGGAAATCATTCCAGGTCAAGAAGAACAGCCAGCACCGACGAATGCTCAACCCCGTCGCCGTCAACAACGACGCCGCCAGCAATTTGAAGACCGCTCAAACGAATAGTCATTAGTCATTGGCAACTAACAACTAACAAAAGACAAAGGACAAATTATGTTAAGTCCTAGAAGAACAAAATTTCGTAAACAGCAGCGTGGACGGATGGGAGGTGTCGCGACTCGTGGTAGCGAGTTGAACTTTGGCGAGTTCGCTCTACAAGCCACAGAGCCAGCTTGGATTACAGCTCGTCAAATCGAAGCGGGTCGGCGAGCGATGACGCGATATATCCGCCGGGGTGGCAAAATCTGGATTCGCATTTTTCCAGATAAGCCCGTCACTCAGCGAGCCGCTGAAACTCGTATGGGTTCTGGTAAAGGTTCTCCAGAGTTTTGGGTCGCCGTCGTCAAGCCGGGACGGATTCTCTATGAAATTTCTGGTGTTTCCGAAGAAATTGCCCGCGAAGCGATGCGTCTGGCTGCAAATAAATTGCCCATTAAAACGAAGTTCATCACCCGCGAAGGGGAACAACAGGTATAAGTTATGCCTCTGCCTAAGATACAAGATGCCAGAAACTTAAGCGATGGGGAACTAGCTGATGCAATTTTAGCCGCGAAACGCGAGCTATTTGAACTGCGGATGCAAAAAGCAACCCGACGCTTAGAAAAACCTCATCAATTCAAGCACGTTCGGCATCGCATCGCTCAGATGATGACGGTAATCAGGGAACGCGAACTCGCTGCCGCCAAAGCAGACGCTCAAAAACCCACTAATGCTGCATCATCAGCAGCTGATGCCCCACAAACTGATGCAGGAGAAGAGTAAACCCCGATGGCAGTCAAAGAACGAGTTGGTCTGGTCGTCAGCGACAAAATGAACAAAACCGTCGTGGTCGCTGTAGAAAACCGGACAGCGCATCCGAAGTACGGCAAAATTGTCGTGCGTACCAAGCGATATAAAGCTCATGATGAGGAAAATCAGTGTAAAGAAGGCGATCGCGTTCGGATTCAGGAAACGCGCCCTCTGAGCCGTACCAAACGTTGGAAGGTTGCTGAAATCCTCACCACAGCCTCTCAATCATAAGACTTGTTGTTAGTTTTTAGTTTTTGGAGAACTAACAACGCACCCCCCAATAACTAATAACTAGCAACGAAAAAGGAGGAACACCCATGATTCAACAAGAAACATACCTGAATGTCGCTGATAACAGCGGTGCTCGTAAATTAATGTGCATCCGTGTCTTAGGTGCTGGTAATAGGCGCTACGGCGGCGTGGGTGATGTAATTATTGCCGTCGTTAAAGACGCCATCCCGAATATGGCTGTGAAAAAATCAGATGTTGTAAGAGCAGTGATTGTTCGCACCCGTAAAGGATTGCGCCGTGATAGCGGTATGAGTATTCGCTTCGACGATAACGCTGCCGTGATCATCAACAACGACGGGAACCCAAGAGGAACCCGCGTTTTCGGACCTGTGGCGCGGGAACTGCGCGACAAAAACTTCACGAAAATTGTTTCTCTAGCTCCGGAGGTACTCTGATGGCAAGTAAACTCATGGGCGCGAAAGATGCCTCAGTGCGCTACAAAATGCACATCAAAAAAGGGGACACCGTTCAGGTGATTACCGGTCGAGATAAAGGCAAAGTTGGAGAAATCTTACGGACTTTACCGAAGACCAGCAAGGTAATCGTTAAAGGGATTAACATCAAAACCAAGCACGTCAAGCCTCAGCAGGAAGGCGAAACTGGTCAAATCGTCACCTTTGAGGCTCCCATCCACAGCTCCAACGTCATGCTTTACTCCGATAAGCAAAAGACTGCCAGCCGTGTTTGCTATACCTTTAACGATGAAGGTCGTAAGGTGCGGATGCTTAAGAAAACTGGTGAAATTATTGACTAATTAGTTATTAGTCTTTAGTTATTCGTCCTTAGTTTAAAAGCTAATGACTAATGACCGACGACCGATGACCAATGACCAATTCCCTGACTAAGCCCAGGGGTGAGAAGGACAAAAACTATGCCAGAACGATTGAAAACTCTCTACCAAGAAACGATAGTTCCAAAACTCAAAGAGCAGTTCGGCTATCAAAACATCCATGAAGTTCCTCAGTTAGTGAAAGTCACGGTTAACCGGGGATTGGGTGAGGCATCTCAAAATGCCAAGGCGCTGGAATCGTCTTTGAATGAAATTGCGATTATTACAGGTCAAAAACCTGTTGTAACACGAGCTAAAAAAGCGATCGCTGGTTTCAAGATTCGCGAAGGGATGCCAGTTGGTGTCATGGTTACTTTGCGTTCAGGACGGATGTACTCGTTTCTTGATCGGTTAATCAACTTGGCACTGCCTCGCATCCGCGACTTTCGCGGCATCAGTCCAAAAAGCTTCGATGGTCGTGGGAACTACACCCTTGGCATTCGAGAACAACTAATCTTTCCCGAAGTCAGCTACGATAGCGTCGATCAAATCCGTGGGATGGATATTTCAATCATTACAACAGCCAATACCGACGAAGAGGGTCGCGCCTTACTCAAAGAGATGGGAATGCCCTTCCGGGATAACTAAAGCTGTATTCAATAGGAAGGAAAAATGGCGGCAAACGACACAATTGCAGATATGCTAACTCGCATTCGGAATGCGTGCTTGGTGAGGCATCAAACGACAAATGTACCATCTACGAGAATGACTCGTAGTATTGCCAAGGTACTCAAAGACGAAGGCTTTATTGCTGATTTTGAAGAAGCTGGCGAAGGCGTCAAAAAACACTTAGTGGTTTCTCTGAAATATAAAGGGAAAAACCGCCAACCAATTATCACTGCGCTGAAGCGCGTTAGTAAGCCTGGGTTACGAGTTTACTCCAACCGTAAAGAATTACCGAGAGTACTGGGTGGTATTGGCATTGCGATTATTTCTACATCTAGTGGCATCATGACCGACCGGGAGGCACGACGCCAGGGAGTTGGTGGCGAAGTTCTGTGCTACGTGTGGTAAAAATCAGCAGTCAGAAGAAGTCTCTCACCTGTAAATGGGTGAATTCTGGAGTTTCAAGGAGGATAAAGTCATGTCGCGTATTGGCAGACGCATTATAGACATTCCCAATAAAGTAACCGTGAAGATTGATGGTCAACACGTTGCTGTTAAAGGTCCAAAAGGAGAACTTGACCGGGTTTTACCAGAGCAAGTAACAGTAGAACAAGACGGTGAAACCCTACGGGTGGTGCGACGGGATGAATCCAGAGCCGCACGTCAGCGTCATGGTCTGTCTCGGACTTTGGTCGCCAATATGGTTGAAGGCGTTTCCAAGGGATTTGAAAAACGTCTTCAAATCCAAGGCGTTGGTTATCGAGCGCAAGTTCAAGGTCGCAACCTAATTTTGAACGTTGGTTACAGTAAGCCCGTTGAAATTGTGCCCCCTGAAGGTATCCAAGTTGCAGTTGAAGGCAACACTAACGTAATTGTTAGTGGAATCAATAAAGAAATTGTGGGCAATACAGCAGCTCGAATTCGCGCTGTCCGCCCACCAGAAGTTTACAAGGGCAAAGGCATTCGTTATGCCGGGGAAGTAGTCAGACGTAAAGCAGGTAAAGCAGGTAAGAAGTAAAGATGAAGCTTACTCGTAAAGACTCGGTACGGCGCAGGCATCGACGGGTGCGCCGCAAAGTAAACGGTACGGCCGAACGTCCTCGGCTAGCTGTGTTTCGCTCTAATCAGCACATCTACGTGCAGGTAATCGACGATAATCAGCAACATACTTTAGCAGCGGCTTCCACGCTAGAACCCTCTCTTAAGTCAGAAATAAAATCCGCAGCAAGTTGTGCTGCCTCCGTTGAGGTGGGCAAGTTAATTGCTCAACGAACGCTTGAGAAAGGAATTTCAAAAGTCGTTTTTGACCGAGGGGGCAACCTTTATCACGGTCGTGTCAAAGCTCTGGCAGAAGCTGCCCGTGAAGCCGGACTAGAATTTTAGAGTGGCTAATGGCTAATGGCAAGAAACAATTAGCACTTAGCAATTAGCTAACTGAGCAAAGGATATAACTATGGCAAATCGTCGCAAAAGTAACCGCGCTAAAGAGAAAGAAACCACCTGGCAAGAGCGGGTTATTCAAATCCGTCGCGTCAGCAAGGTTGTCAAAGGTGGAAAAAAGTTGAGCTTCCGGGCGATTGTTGTTGTTGGCAATGAGCGGGGTCAAGTTGGTGTTGGTGTTGGCAAAGCCAGCGATGTAATTGGCGCTGTCCGTAAAGGCGTTGCCGACGGCAAAAAGCAATTAATTGATGTCCCTTTGACCAAATCTAACTCCATTCCTCACCCTTCTAATGGCGCGGCTGTTGGTGCAAAGGTGATGATGCGACCCGCTGCTCCTGGAACGGGTGTAATTGCTGGCGGAGCGGTGCGTACAGTTCTCGAACTAGCTGGGGTTCGCAATATCCTGGCAAAACAACTGGGTTCTAATAATCCCCTCAATAATGCCAGAGCTGCAATTAACGCGCTTGATTCTTTGCGCACCTTTTCGGAAGTGGCTGAGGAACGCGGCGTTCCCGTCGAGAACCTTTACGCTTAATAAATGTTGTTTGTTATTTGTTGTTTTAAATAACTAATAACCCGCAACTAATAACAAATAACCAATAACCAATGACATAAGATTATGAGAATCAATGATGCAGTGCCTCAAAAAGGCTCTAAAAAGCGCCGCCGTCGCGTTGCTCGTGGGATCTCCGCCGGTCAAGGTGCTAGTGCTGGTTTAGGGATGCGGGGGCAAAAATCGCGATCGGGTCGGAGTACGCGACCCGGCTTTGAAGGTGGTCAGATGCCGTTATATCGCCGTCTACCTAAGTTAAAGCACTTTACGGTCATCAATCCCAAACATTACACTACGATCAACGTGGGTAAGTTGGCATCACTCCCTGCCGACACCGAGGTAACTTTGACCTCACTATTGGATGCAGGTTTGATCACGAAAAATGATGGACCCTTGAAAATTCTTGGCGACGGGGAGCTGAATGTGTCACTAAGCATTAAAGCTGCTGCTTTCACTGCTGGTGCCCGCAACAAAATTGAGGCTGCCGGTGGTAGCTGTGAAGTCATAGAGGCGTAAACGCCTGACTTGTGCTATCCCTCGGCGATCGCATCCCCCCGTATCCTATAGAGGTAGTCCTTTATGGTCGTCAGTCGAGACAAAGCCCCAACCGCTCAAGAAACGTTTATGCAGATGGCGCAAGCTGCCGGTCTCCGAGGTCGGCTGCTTGTCACCGTTGGTCTGCTAATTCTGGCTCGCTTTGGAGTCTTCGTGCCCATTCCAGGAATTAACCGGGCAAGACTTTCAGCCGATCTTCAGAACAACCCAGTCATTGGATTTCTTGATATTTTCTCCGGAGGCGGGATCGCCGCTGTGGGAATTTTTGCCCTGGGAATTTTACCTTACATTAACGCCTCAATCATCCTACAGCTACTAACGGCGGCTATCCCTGCTCTAGAAAAATTACAAAAAGACGAAGGAGAAGCTGGGCGTCGCAAGATTTCTCAGATTACCCGCTATGTAGCCGTAGGCTGGGCAGTGATTCAAAGTGTAGGGATTACTGTAGGGTTGCTTCGACCCTATGCAGCCGTAGATGCTGGCCCCTTGTTTATTGCCGAAACGTCATTAGCTCTCACCGCTGGTTCCATGTTTGTCATGTGGCTGTCGGAACTCATCACCGAACGTGGAATTGGTAACGGAGCCTCGCTATTGATCTTTATTAATATCGTTGCATCTCTGCCCAAAACCTTGGGGCAAACCATCGAACTTGCTCAGACAGGGGGGCGAGAAACGGTGGGGAAAGTGGTGATTCTGCTGGTGGTTTTCCTCGTCATGATCGTCGGGATTGTCTTCGTGCAAGAAGGGACCCGCCGAATTCCCATTATTTCGGCAAGGCGTCAAGTTGGTCGTCGCCTCTACCGAGAGCGGACGAGTTACCTGCCGCTACGGCTTAACCAGGGAGGTGTTATGCCGATTATCTTTGCCTCGGCTGTTTTGGTTCTTCCTGCCTCACTTGCTGGCTTCGCTCGCAGTAGCGGTGAAAAGGGATTTTTAGCACCAGTCAGTCAAACCCTGAACGAGATTGCCAATTATATGAGTCCAAATGGGCCGACTCCCTGGCTATATGTATTGGTCTATCTAGTCTTGATTGTGTTCTTCAGCTATTTCTACGCTTCCCTAATTGTCAATCCGGTAGATATGTCGCAGAACCTCAAGAAGATGGGAGCGAGTATTCCTGGGATTCGTCCAGGGCGGACTACAAGTGACTACGTTGAGCGGGTGTTAAATCGGCTAACGTTCTTGGGAGCAATTTTCTTAGGATTAGTGGCAGTCGTACCAACGGCTGTGGAGAGCGCTACTGGCGTCACTACATTTAGGGGTTTGGGAGCCACATCATTGCTGATTTTGGTCGGGGTCGCCATTGACACGGCTAAACAAATTCAAACTTATGTGATTTCTCAGCGCTACGAAGGTATGGTCAAGCAGTAGTCATTGGTCATTAGTCATTAGTTCTTTGCTAGTGGCTAATGGCTAAGGGCTAATCCTCAAAAGGCCAACTCTCAATCAATAATGACTGATGAGTGACAGCTAATTATTAATAACTAATCAATGACAACACGATTAATTTTTTTAGGGCCTCCAGGGGCAGGAAAAGGTACTCAAGCCAAACTTTTGGCTGAGATTTTGAAAATTCCTCATATTTCTACGGGTGATATTTTACGAGGCGCGGTAGCTCAAGCGACCCCTCTCGGTCAAAAGGCGCAAGCTTACATGGAGAAGGGTGAGTTAGTTCCTGATGAGTTACTCCTGGATTTAGTACGCGATCGCCTCAATCAGTCAGATGCCCAAAACGGTTGGATTTTAGATGGCTTTCCTCGTAATGTTAGCCAAGCGTCTTTCTTGGATAACCTCTTGCAAGAAACCAATCAAACTTGTGAGTGCATCAACCTGGAAGTTCCAGATGAGGTACTGATCGAGCGGATGTTGGGACGGGGACGCACGGACGATACTCCAGAAGCCATTCGCACCCGTCTGGATATTTATCACAACGACACAGCACCTTTAATTGGCTACTATCGCGATCGCTCTAGTTTGAAAGTAATTGATGGCGACCGCCCTTTGGAGGACGTTACAGACTCTCTAAAACAGCTCGTGGTTTCCTAGCCTCTCCCCGACGAGCAGAAGAGAACTCACTTCAATCACACCTTTCAAAACAGTTCAATACCTAAGCAAGCAGATCGGTCGATAGGAGTCAATATTTGATAAAATATGTTAAGACTCCCTGGATCAACATCCAACGGTCTGGAGTGTATGGGGGTGGTTAACTGAATTGAGGTTTGCAAAAATTGGCTAAACAAGACTTAATTGAAATGGAAGGCACGGTAACAGAATCCCTGCCCAATGCCATGTTTCGAGTTGATTTGGATAATGGCTTTAATGTCCTTGCCCATATCTCTGGAAAAATTCGTCGAAACTACATCAAAATCCTACCGGGCGATCGAGTCAAAGTTGAATTAACACCCTACGATTTAACAAAAGGTCGAATCACTTATCGCCTGCGGAAAAAATAGGACAAAAAAGCTTACCTTTATTGAAAACTTCATTGATGTTGACGAAAAAACCTATCAATAAAATGATATAATGTTAAGCTTGCAGTATGGCCCAAATAAGGCATGAAAGTTAGAGCGTCTGTCCGAAAAATTTGCGAAAAATGCCGCGTCATCCGGAGACGCGGTCGAGTTATGGTGATTTGTCAAAATCCCAAACATAAACAGCGTCAAGGCTAGTCTAGAGACTCTTAAGACTCATTTGTAGCACAAAACCAATAAAAGGGAGAAAAAAGCGTGGCACGGATTGCCAGTGTAGACCTTCCTCGCGACAAACGTGTAGAAATCGGTCTGACATATATATACGGAATCGGTCTGTCGCGGTCTAAAGAAATTCTGGCAGCAACGGGAGTCAATCCTGATACGCGAGTTAAGGATTTGAGCGATGCCGAAGTAGCTGCCCTGAGAGCCGCCGTCGAAACCAATTATCAGGTAGAAGGGGATTTAAGGCGCTGGGAGTCAATGAACATCAAGCGTCTAGTAGATATTGGCACCTATCGAGGTCGTCGCCATCGTCTAGGACTGCCAGTACGCGGTCAAAGGACTCGCACGAATGCCCGCACTCGTCGGGGTCGGCGCGTTGCGATCGCTGGGAAGAAAAAGGCACCCGCCAAGAAGTAATCAATGTATTCAATTCAACCAACACGAGTTTTATAGAGCGACATGGCGCGACCAACTAAGAAAACAGGTGCAAAGAAGCAAAAACGCAACGTACCTAACGGCATAGCTTATATCCAGTCCACCTTCAACAACACTATTGTCACAATTACTGATACTAGAGGTGATGTAGTTTCCTGGGCTTCAGCAGGATCGAGTGGCTTTAAAGGAGCCAAAAAAGGCACTCCTTTCGCGGCTCAAACCGCTGCTGACAGCGCGGCTCGACGAGCCGCAGACCAGGGGATGCGCCAAATTGAGGTAATGGTGAGCGGTCCTGGTGCTGGTCGGGAAACGGCGATTCGGGCGCTCCAAGGGGCACAGTTAGAAATTACCTTGATTCGGGATGTGACGCCAATTCCCCACAATGGCTGTCGTCCACCTAAGCGGCGTCGAGTTTAATCACCAATTTGTATGTAGTCGAGAGAGTAAGAAGTGTCAGCTGGGAAGTGCTTTACGCCTAGACCAACCGCTGGGACTTCTCTCATTGGTATCTTGCACCGGATTCTTGGTCAGGAGCAACGGATAAGAAAGCGCACTCTGGTGCTTTCTGTGGGGATTTATGAATAAGGGAGGTTACTCCGTGGCGCAGTTTTCGATTGAGTGTGTAGAGTCTAAGACTCTGAAGAATCAGAGTCAATATAGCAAATTTGTCCTGGAGCCTCTAGAACGCGGTCAAGGCACAACAGTAGGCAACGCCCTGAGGCGGGTTCTACTGTCAAACCTGGAAGGGGCAGCCGTAACCGCTGTTCGGATCGCTGGGGTTAATCATGAGTTCGCCACCATTGAGGGGGTGCGAGAGGATGTCCTGGAAATTCTGCTGAACATGAAGGAAATCGTCCTCAAAAGCTATACATCTGCGCCCCAGATCGGTCGAGTCATGATTACGGGACCGGCAACCGTAAGAGCCGCTCAGTTCGATTTACCGTCCGAAGTGGAAATCGTCGATCCAGGTCAGTATATTGCTACTCTTGCAGAGGGTGCAAGACTGGAGATGGAGTTTCGCATTGAAAAAGGTAAAGGCTATCGCTCCGTAGAGCGAGGGCGTGATGATGCGGCGGCTGTAGACTTTCTCCAGATTGATGCTGTGTTTATGCCAGTCAATAAGGTAAATTACAGCGTTGAGGATGCTCGTATTGACGGCTCCCTGGAAAGAGATCGGTTGCTTTTGGACATCTGGACAAACGGTAGTTTGACTCCACAAGAAGCTCTTAGTCAAGCTGCTAATATCTTGGTGGATCTGTTCAATCCCTTGAAAGATATTAATCTGGAGTCCATTAAAGACGAATATCCAGATGAACAAGATCCAAACGGTCAAATTCCGATTGAAGAATTGCAATTGTCCGTGCGAGCCTATAACTGCTTGAAGCGGGCGCAGATCAACTCAGTTGCAGACTTACTGGACTATAGCCAGGAAGACCTATTAGAAATCAAAAACTTTGGTCAAAAGTCTGCTGAAGAAGTGATAGAAGCCTTGCAACGGCGTTTGGGAATCACGCTGCCGCACGAGAAATCTGCAAAAACTAGCTAATCGTTAACGGCTAATAGCTAATGGCAATAGACAATTAGCCATTAGCAAGGGACGATAAACAATTAGCAGTTTTTTTGGAGTGTATAGGAAGAAAAGAAAATGCGTCACCGCTGTCGTGTACCACAACTGGGAAAGCCTGCCGACCAACGCAAGGCTTTGATGAGAGCCTTGGCGACGGAATTAATTCGTCACGGTCGAATTACAACTACTAAAGTTCGGGCAAAAGCCATCCGGGCGGAAGTAGAAAAAATGATTACCTTAGCCAAAGACGGTTCTCTAGCCTCGCGCCGTCAAGCATTGGGTTATATCTACGATAAGCAATTGGTTCACGCCCTATTTGAGGGAGCAAAGGAACGATATGGCGATCGCAATGGTGGCTATACCCGCGTCCTGAGAACCGTACCGCGTCGTGGTGATAATGCCGAAATGGCAATTATTGAGCTGGTCTGAGGCAATTAAAAGTTAAAAATGTAAAACTAAAAATTTTTTGCATTTTTAATTTTTAATTCTTAATTTTTTATGTCCCCTACCGATGCTAAACCAACCCAGCGAGTTGCCCTGGTCATCCAATACCTGGGTACTCATTTTTATGGGTGGCAAAGGCAACCTCACCATCGCAGCGTGCAGGAGGAAATCGAAAAAGTTCTATCTAATGTAGAGCATCGACCTGTAACTCTACACGCGGCGGGTCGCACTGATACAGGGGTTCACGCAGCAGCTCAAGTCGCGCATTTCACGGCTACCGGACCAATCCCAGCCCATCGCTGGGCAGCAGTTCTCAATAGTAGGCTGCCTGAGGACATACTAATCCGGGCGTCAACGTCGGTAGCCGCCGACTGGCACGCTCGATTCAGTGCCAGTTGGCGTCGTTACCGATATACCATCTATACGGATGCCCGACCTAATTTGTTTGTGCGACCCTTTAGTTGGCATTATTATCATGCACCGCTAGACGAATCCTTAATTCAAGCCGCTTTAACCCCCCTAATGGGTAAGCACCACTTGGCGGCTTTTCACCGTGCTAATTCCGGGCGATCGCATTCTTGGGTAGATGTCCAAGCGGCTGAATGCTACCGCAACGACCCATTTATTCATATTGAAATTCAGGCTAATGGATTTTTGTATGGCATGGTGCGGCTTTTGGTGGGAATGTTGGTACAAGTAGGGAGGGGGGAGCTACACCCAAAACATTTCACTGAGCTTTGGGTCAATCAGCGACGGGAAGAAGTAAAATACGCCGCCCCAGCCAAGGGTCTGTGCTTGTTGCGCGTGGGTTACCCAGACTCACCCTTTCCCCCAGAAATTTGGTTTGATACGCAGCCAAAATTTCTCCTACCGACTGTTACCCCAGCAGAATGCTGCCTAAATTGAAACGTTAACCTTTGAAGCGCTGAAACAGAGACTGATGGAAAAAACATACCTTCCCCCTCAAGACACCCTTGAACGAAATTGGTACGTTGTAGACGCTACTGATATGCGCCTAGGACGGCTAGCCAGTGAGATTGCTATGGTTCTTAGGGGTAAAAACAAACCCACCTTCACTCCCCACATGGATACAGGTGACTTTGTTGTCGTTGTCAACGCCGAGAAAGTCGTTGTCACTGGCAAAAAACGGACTCAAAAGCTTTATCGCCGTAACTCCGGTCGTCCTGGCGGGATGAAAACTGAAACGTTTGCTAAACTGCAAGACCGTCTGCCAGAACGGATTATTGAGCAAGCTGTTAAGGGAATGTTGCCCAAAAATTCTCTCGGTCGCCAACTGTTCACAAAGCTGAAAGTTTACGCCGGAGACAGCCATCCCCATCAAGCGCAGAAACCACAAGTCCTAGCCATTCAAACCATCCCAGGAGGAGATCAATAATGCAAGCAGCAGAAACCAACGATCGCGCTATGTATTGGGGCACCGGTCGCCGTAAAGCGTCAGTAGCACGGGTGCGTTTAGTGCCCGGTAGCGGTCAGCTAATTGTTAATGGACGACAAGGAGACAATTACTTTAACTACAATTCTGGTTACATCTCAGCCGCCAAAGCCCCATTAGAAACGTTGGGTTTGGAAAATGAGTACGACATCTTGGTCAATGCCCACGGTGGGGGTTTGACCGGACAAGCGGACTCAATTCGTCTGGGAGTGGCTAGAGCTTTGTGCGAACTCGATCCAGAAAACCGCTCGCCTTTAAAAATAGAAGGCTATTTAACTCGCGATCCACGAGCCAAAGAGCGTAAGAAATACGGCTTACATAAAGCTCGTAAAGCTCCCCAGTACTCGAAGCGATAAATCAATTTTTAGTTGTTGGTTTTTAGTGAGGAAAACGATGAACTAATGACCAACAACTACAACCTGATGCTGACAGCCAAAAGCTAAAATTAAAAATAGGTTGATAAAAGTTTAAGAGTAGAGGAGTAATCATGCCGAAATCTGATATTCATCCCAAGTGGTATCCAGAAGCCAAGGTCTATTGCAACGGGGAAGTTGTGATGACCATTGGTTCGACCAAGCCAGAAATTCATGTCGATGTTTGGTCGGGTAATCATCCCTTCTACACAGGGACACAGAAAATGATCGATACCGAAGGGCGAGTTGAGCGCTTTATGCGGAAATACGGAATGCTCGAAAGCGAAGGTGTTCCAGCAGATCAGTCTAACTCAAAAGAAAAATAGCAAGTTGAAAGAGCTGCGAACACCCAGCAACTAGCTTGCTGGGTTGTTGTTTTGTTTGTGAGCAACCAAGCTATTTCAATGGAGCGATCGCACGAGTCATGGCTGAAACTTACCTGCTGGAGAAATTACAATCTGTTGAACAAACCTTTAATGAGTTAACGCGGCGTCTGGCAGATCCAGACATCGCAACCGATCCCAATGAGATGCAACGGGTCACTAAGGCACGTTCCTCACTAGAAGAAGTTGTCGATACCTACGACACATGGAAAACAACGCAGCAAGATTTAGCAGGGGCGCGGCAAGTCCTCAAGGAAGCAAGCAGCGACCTGGAGATGCAAGAAATGGCGGCGCTAGAAGTTGAGGAACTGCAAGCGAAGCTAGAGGAACTAGAGACGCACCTGAAAATTTTACTCTTGCCCCGTGATCCCAATGATGACAAAAACATCATGCTGGAAATTCGCGCTGGAACGGGCGGCGATGAAGCGAGTATTTGGGCAGGTGATTTGGTGCGAATGTACTCGCGCTATGCGGAAACTCAAAACTGGAAGGTCAAGTTGCTGAGTGAGTCGCTGGCAGATATGGGTGGCTTCAAAGAGGCAATCCTAGAAATCCAGGGCGAGCAAGTTTACAGCCAACTCAAGTTTGAAGCAGGCGTCCATCGAGTGCAGCGAGTGCCTGTAACGGAGGCTGGGGGGAGAGTTCACACCTCAACCGCAACAGTGGCAGTAATGCCAGAAGTGGATGACGTAGAAGTCCAGATCGACCCGAAGGATATAGAACTCAAAACAGCTCGCTCTGGGGGTGCGGGTGGACAGAATGTCAACAAAGTGGAAACCGCCGTTGACTTAATCCACAAACCCACAGGTATTCGGGTTTTTTGTACGGAAGAGCGATCGCAACTGCAAAACCGAGAACGAGCGATGCAAATTCTCCGCGCCAAGCTTTACGAGATTAAGCTACAGGAGCAACAAGACGCCGTAACCTCGATGAGGCGATCGCAGGTTGGGACGGGTTCTCGTTCCGAGAAAATTCGCACGTACAACTACAAAGACAATCGCGTCACCGATCATCGCCTGGGTCAGAACTTTTCTCTCAACCCAGTTCTAGAAGGCGACTTGGAGACAATGATTCAATCTTGCATCAGCCAAGATCAGCAGGAACGCTTAGAAGAGTTGGCGGCTTCCACTGCCAATGCCGAATCGTTCAAATAAGCTAACCTTGTAATCCAACTGAAACAAGCCCCAGTAGCAATACTGGGGCTTTGTCATTGTCAGCTTCAGCTACAGGTCAGGCAAATCTGAGTCTACTTAACCTCTATACGTTTTTCCAAATACTGACCAATCATCTGCTGCTCGCCAGCACGAGAGATAATAGTTTGCCTGGTGCGGTAGTTTTCGCCAATGAGTTTCAGTTCTTCCTCAAACACAGAACCTTTGTATTCTGTTCGTAAGCACAACGTTTGGGGATTGGAGAAGTAGAACTGAGCGGTAACTGGCTTGGAGGTGGCAAAACCGCGATCACGATACAAAATATTTCCCAGCGCTCCAAACAACGTCGAATCCTCAGACTGCTTGCGTCCTGTCACGGAATCGCTACTTTTCCAGCTAACACAAGCACCACAGGTTAAAGACATCTCATCAGGTAGCTCGTGCAACTGCTGTAGCTGAAGCAATTTATCACAGCCTTGCTCCAAAAATCTAATTGTAATCAGGCTGACCACTTCCTTGGTGTCTCCGTCAGGCAGCGTGTAGTAACGCCGCTCGGAGCGCCAGTTGCCTGCTGATTTCCGGAAAAATGCTGCAATTAATGATTCTTCAGCTACTTGAGTGATTTGTAGTCGTGATGTCACCGATGCCACTCCTCCTGCGAGAGTTTCACAACAGATTCTTGCATTATGCAAGCGCTTGTTAATATTCTTAATATAGTTAAGCACATTTATCGAGAATTGAGTTCCGCCATCCGAAATAGTCCTAAAAATTGACTAAGTCACAAATCCCAATCGCAGTAGAATCAAACTCAACACTCGCAACTGCTAACCTCGTGGTGGAACAGGAAAATTTTCCGGTAAATCAATTTCGACAGTCTCAAATACCCATTCCTCCACCAATAATGATGTCGGAGGAAGGCTCTTTTGCTCATTTCACCTTGACTCAGCGGATGCCAGCGATTGTCCGGCGGGTAATTGCTGAAAATGACTTCTCTTCAGAGATTGTGGAGAACCTGGAAACCCTAATTCAGGAATTACCTCAGGGAATTGTGCGCTTACTTAAAGACGATGGGCAAGATGTAGCGGCGTGGGCTACATACTTGGAGCCTTTTGTAGGAAAGCGTTGGATAGACATTCCCTGGTTATTTGCAGAGGTGTACTTTTACCGTCGCATCGTTGAGGCAACGCATTACTTCCTACCAGGCTCATCCCAAGGCGTAGACCCCTATGGCTACCAAAAGCGTAGAGGCTTGGAGACGGCAATGGATTCAATCCACGAACTCAGCGCACGAGTCAATGCCTGGATTGATACTCAACCGCATGAGGACAACACAAGCTTAATTGCACTGCTCTATTTTGCTCTATGCGGCAACCGAGCCGATCTGAGTCTTTGGCCCATCAACCAAGAAGAGTCTGAGGAAAGCCGCCAAGAGATTCACCTAGAACAAAGCCACATACTAGCGGATGATACCTCCCTACTTGCTGAAAGAATTGCCAGCTTTGAGGGAGTACGCCTTGACTTCATCGTAGACAATGCTGGATTTGAACTCATATGCGACCTCTGCTTGGCAGACTTCCTGCTAGCGAATCAGGTAGCTAGGACAATTTATCTACACTTGAAGCCTCATCCCACTTTTGTCTCTGATGCAACGATTCAAGATGTTCGGGAGACTTTGGAGGTTCTCGCGGCTGATGGTGACACAGAAGTGCGATCGCTAGCGTATCGTCTGCAAAATTATATTACTGAGGAGCGTTTGTTATACCGTGAAGACCCTTTTTGGACATTACCCTTGGTTTTCTGGGAAATGCCTGAAGCGTTGCGAAGCGAACTAGCGCAATCCAGCCTGATTTTTATTAAAGGAGATGCGAATTACCGTCGCTGTTTAGGCGATCGCAAATGGTCATACACCACCCCTTTTGAAGACATCGTTTCCTACTTCCCAGCACCCTTCGTTGCTTTACGCACCCTCAAGTCAGAACTTGCAGTAGGTCTTCAGTTAGAGCAGATTGAGACACTGAATCAAGAAGACCCTCAGTGGTTAACCAATGGACAATGGGGCGTAATTCAGTTTGTAGAAACCCCAGACTTTAAAAAATTACACAACCCTTGAACTTTAGTTAGCTGTTATTGGGCTGGATTTATAGCAGCAGACGGTCATCTAGATGAAAAGCGAATATCGTTGAACATTCGTTTGCAAGCGAAAGACAAGCATCACTTAGAACAATTTAAATCTGACATTCAATATACAGGACTGATTAGAGACTCAGCAAATGGCGGATACCCATGTAGCTCCATTAATATATGCTGTCGTTCTCTTATTGAAGATTTGAAGCAAAATTTCTTGCTAAACAGTCAAAAAACAAAATATCTTGCTCCCCCTCCAATAACTGGTGACTTAGCTAAAGCCTACATCGCTGGATACTTAGATGGTGATGGATGTTTTAGTTTTAGGAGTGATGGCAAGAGTCGAACACTGAAAATTTCTGTTGTTGGCACAGAACCACTTCTAACCTGGATTCAAAGTCAATTTGATTCATGGACATCATTAGGAAGAATTGACAAACAGCGTATAGCGATACCACGGAAATTGAAGCAAACAATATCTCCAGTATTTGACTATTCAATCTCAGGAGATAGAGCCATACAAGTCTGGGAGTTTCTACGACATCTGGATGTTCCGTATTTACAACGCAAATGGGATAAGCCTCTGGAATTACAACTAATTCCAGAGGCCTTATTATCAACCAATTTCTCTCTGGTAACGCCTCCAAACTGAGTACGTGTAACTTTCAATGCTAGGATAGCGCCGTCCATTACTAAACTGAGGGCTGGGATTGTTCCACAGTTTCGGATTACCACTATACCAAGTCGCAGCAACCCGTCTGATTGCTACTTCTTCATTTTTGCCACCTGTATAAGCTAATTCACGCTGTAAGTACTCATCGAGCTTGTGGTCGATGGTTTGAATTTGAAGTTCTGGATTAGCCAGAAATTCTTTAACTGTCACCGATCGCCCTAATGCGGCTTTTGTCCAAGGCTTAACGTTTTCCTTGAGTAATTGCCCATAGCCTAACGCTCCTGAGTCAGGATTGATTATCCAGAATTTACCAGCACTCTCTTGCCCAATAATTGCTCGTCGCAGCGCTGTTACTTGCTTACTTCGGGTTTTAGATGGTTTTGAGGTTGGGATTTTAACGGCTGAGGTTGTTGGTGTTTTGATTGAGGGCTTTTTAGTAGCTGGTTTCGGCTTAAGATCCCTCGGCTCAGTTTCACCTGAGATTTCCGGCGCAACGGGTGCAGAAGCGACATCTGTAGTTGGTACGCCGAAATCCAGAGCAATGAGCTTGTCAGCATTTCCACTAACCATTAGCATTCGCTTTTGCGTCAGTGCTTTTGTACTGCTGACGATCTCGTTCTGGAGTTGAGACGATGGACTTGCCCCAGTGTTTGAGGCAAGTACAACATCAGCCTCTGGAACAGAAAAATCTAGCCACACCTCATCCGCTTGAGCCGCTTGCATGGTTCCTGACACCATGACAACCAAGCTAGCGAGAAAGTTGATTGCAATCTTGAGATGGTGTTTCATGGCTTTTCACCAATGAATTGAAAAGTAAAAATTAAAGAAGAAAAAAGGCAAAATCCGCGAAAAATAGAATAAATAATTGCGTTGTGCTTCTGCCTTTTACTTGGATTGCCTCAATGTTTATAGCAACTACATTCATGGGTTTGTTAGTATTCACCGAGGTTCTTACTCCACCGTTGCTATCGACCGAACAACGGTAGTTTAACGAGGCTGTAACATTTGTTGCAAAATCTGCTTTGAAGGTTCAACTAATGC
>JALYGX010000458.1 GCA_030776905.1 Cyanobacteriota bacterium
TTGCTAACGTTCCAAGCACCGCCAGAGGTGATAAAACCGCCTGCCACCTGCCAAGACGGTGCTGGAATGGATAGACCACCTAAGGGGGTTGTGCCGCCGATTAAACCATTGGTGGTAATAGTATTGCCTGTTAAGTTTAAAGCTTGAGTGCCAGGGCTTGTGCCATCAATAGTGCCGTTGACACTGATATTGGCATTGCCAGCCGCCCCTGTCGCGGTGAGATTAGTACTGGGTTGAGTCAGCGTCACGTTGCCAGTCAATTCGATCTGGCTTCCCCTTCCACCGTTAGCCGAGGCATTGATATCACCATTGAGGGTAATATTGCCAGTGCCAGCAGACAGACTAACTGCCCCAGCACTAGTACTACTAGAAGTAGAGTTGCTTCGGGAATTCACCGCACCTATGCTAATGCCGCCGTTGGTGCTGGTAAGGGCGATCCCTCCTCCATCAGCCTCATTACTTTGGGTGGTAATGCTGCCTGTAGCGATCGCACCGCCCGTTAGAGCAACAGTCCCGCCTCGGAATGGTCCTATATTTGTATAGGCATTAATGTTACCTGTCTGGATAGTGCCACCGACAGCCGTCAGGGTAACATCACCGCCCCTGCCATCAGAGAAAGAAAGCGCATCAATGTTGTCTGTGGTGATGGAACCACTGCTGCTACTAAGGCTGACATCGCCGCCAGCACCCGAACCACTAAGGGTGTTAATGTCTCCTATCTGAATGTCACCCCCTGCCGATACAGTTACAGGCTGACCACTACCTGTGAAAACACCGCTCACAAACTCGCTGGAGTCGATATTACCTGTCGTTACCTTACCTGTAGCCGACAAGATGATAGGTCCAGCGTTTCCAGGTATATCCGTCTGGTTCTTAGTAGAAATGTTTCCAACAGATATGTCTCCCCCTGTCGTTCGCAAAATTAAGGTTCGGCGGGTAGTCAAAAGATCAGACTCTGGATCTCCTGTAGCCCCAGTATCTGGCCCAGTAATGGTAATAGTGTTACCCGTGATGTTGCCCCCTGCCGTCACTTTGAGGGCAACCCCCTCATAAGTACCAACATTAAAGTCTCCAACTGCCGTAAAGATAGGGTCATAAAGGCTGACAAAATTCCCCCCTTCTCCTGCCAAGTTGAGAATTGAGAGATTCCCACCACTGGCAAAGTGAGCATCTCCAAAAACAATGCCATCACTGACTAAGGTGAGGTTGCCGCCACTTTGGAACGGTGTCTGGGGATGATTCAGCGCTAGGATATCAATTTGGCGATCGCCTTGAATGTAGAGGTTGCCTCCTGCTTGTGCTAGGAACGGATTCAACTGACTGTCCCGAATCTGCACTGTATCTTTCGCCAGCAAATTCAAGTCTCCAGTTGTTCGTAGTTGGCTTTCTACCAAACTTAAATTGTGATCAGCGGCTAGCTTTGCTGTCTCGGCGGTGACGGCGTTCGCCACGACATCGCCCTGTTCTACCCCAATGCCAGAACTTGTTAGTACCACCTGCCCACTGCCGTTGACGGTTACACCTGTAGCGCTAGTGTCGCCTGAACCCGTTAGTAACTCAGGGAGAGAGGCGATCGGCAATGTCCAAGTTGATGGCTGAGTTTCAGCAGTAGCAAGCGGTTGAATCTCCAAACTCAACACGCTTCCTGGCTGACTCAGCCGCACTAAGTTTTCACCCGGAACAGCAACAGCAGTGACTTGTCCTCCTGGTGCATTGAGCTGTCCGGTGCTGACAACAGTACCACCCAACAACGTTAAATTTTGCCCTTGACTCACCGTTAAGTTACCCGCATTAACAATGCTTCCTGGCTGATTCATCGTGAAGGCAAAGGCACTAGGTGTCCCAATCAGGGTGCTGTAGTTGTTAGTACCTGTGGCATTAAACCAGTTATTCCCAAAACCAATGGCGTTAGCGGTAGTGGCGAAAAAGTCTGCTGGAACATTCAGACTGGCATTTGAGCTAAAGACAATCCCCGTTGGGTTGATCAAAAATAAGTTAGAGTTGCCTCCAGTAACTTGAATCAGACCGTTAATGATAGAAGGGTTACCACCAACAACGCGCCCTAAAATATTACGAATCGAAGGGTTAGATAGAAAGTTGGCAGTCTGCTCGTTTGAGAGTCCAAATTCCTGGAAACTTTGAAATAAATTCTCTCCATCCTTTGATAACGTTCCGCCGTGGATATCAAAGCGATTACCATCAGGTGTAACGAGAGTACCTGTACCGTCAGCGGCTGGGGTAATGGGTTGAGCGAGTACAGGGGCAGTAGAGTCAAAGGCGAGTGATACCCCTCCGTTAGCCCAGTGAACCTGAAGGTTTAAGGAGCTAGCTACCTCAATGGGTATAGCTCCTGCGAGAGCAACAATGAAAAATAACCATGACTCGCGTAACCAGGCGGCTTTCATTGTCACAAGACCTCTTCAGGACTTAAATAGATAGCTGAGTATCACAGGGATAACACATTTACTTATGCTCCCTCTACTAAAAGTCAGAAAAACTTCGGAAAAGTTACGGATTGTTGTCGGGTTGACGGCAAATCCCGAAAACTGAAGTGTAGCCGTGCAGAAACGTGCTGCCACCCACCGGACCAATTTCTCCATTGCAGAAGAAGCCGCCCAGATGAATGTTATTCAGGTAGCGGTGAAATAGCTGGGAATCAAAATCCGGCTGTCCGTAAAGTCCTTCTCCTCGCCCCAGACAAGAGAACATCAAGGCTCCCGCCGCATCTGTGGTGTTAGAGGTTTCTTTTTGATAGCGCTGAAGGAGCAGTTCCAAGTCTTCCTTTGAGGTACGGGCATCACGGAGGTGGAATTGAATACGCTGACCGGGTCGAACCCGTCCACCAATGGCGATCGCTCCTACTCTTTGATCCACGCCTAGCAAATTGCGGATGAGAAAGTCTCCGTGACCCAGCTTCTGCTTAAACTCATCCCTGGCAATCCCCACAAACAGGGAATTTTGTGCTAGCTGTCGGTCTTCCTCACTTAAGCTTTCGATCAATTCTCGCAAGACAGCTAAAGGAGGACGTGACGTTCCCTCATCAGTTGTCATCTTACTGCCATCCTGCTGTGCGACTTCCAACAGGATGTTCTGCTCGCCTTTCGTTACTTGATAGGTTTGACCGATAGGACGACAGCCTTGCGCCACAATCGTTTCTAAAACGATATTTCCGCTTAAGGCTACTCCGACCGTGCCCTCGCGGTAAAATTTATAGTTACAAAACAAGCCACTCGGTGCACCCATTGCACCAGCGCTTGCCAATCCTCCAACTTTGCTCGACCCTGGATAAGCAAAATCTAGCCCTTGAAGCAAATCGGTCACTCCAGAGGAGAAGGGTTCAGACAACAAAATGAACTGAGGTTGTTCCTGCGGTGGAACGCCAATCAATTCTACCCAAGCGGCTGGAGGACTGTCTAAGTCTGGTAAGTTATTCGGGGGTATGTAAAAAGCCTGGACGTTCACATCAGGTAGATGAGCCAAGCTGAGACTGAGAGCGGGTTCTCCTTCAAGTTCTCGCGCTTTGCCCTGATGATTCATGCCAATAATACCGCTTCCACCACAGCCAATTAAGACTGGCACTGACAAACGCTCCTTCAGCAGGGGCATCAGGCGGGGATATTCGCTGGCATAGGCAGAGGAAATAAATACCAGCCCTAAGTGTGGAGCGGCTGTTAGAGACTGCTGAGCCTGCTCTACTACTTCCGCGACTGCTGCTTCCAAAGACGGACGGGTTGATAAGGCATTTGCCCACTGAATTGGATTAGCCATTGGTTTTGCCGAATTCACTCCCGATGCCGTGCAGGTTAAGGCAGTTAGCAGACATTTAAACCTTAATCATAACGCGAAGAGCGACAACTCTAGGGGGATGATTTGCTAACCCATCTTTACATAAGTTAATATATAGACATTCGGTTCAGTGATGTGTAAGCTAGCTAGCGGGAATTCAAGATTGGCAAAATCTTAAAAAATAAGCTCAATCCAATGCCGCTGATGCTACTTTGCGATATCACTAGAATGTTAATCAGTGCCGTGAGACACACGGGAATTAACCAACTGATGAGTAGGTAGCATAGCCTAAACATCAACATCAAAAACCTGAGTAAGGTCAACCTGAAAAGGCAGTTCTAGCCCAAAAATCCTATTCCCTCAAGGAATAGGGACTGTTAATAAAAAGTTTTCTGTACTGAGTACAGTAATCGGGAAAAGGAAAGCAATGAGCGACATAGAAGAAAAAATCCAACAAGAACGTGATCAAGCTCGGGCAGTTTGTGATGTCAAGGGCGTAGAGTCCGGTGACTGTGCCGCCGCCTGGGATGTCGTGGAAGAACTACAAGCTGAGGCATCGCATCAGCGGCAAAAAGGCAAAAAGAAAAACTCCCTTGAGCTGTATTGCGACGCTAATCCCGAAGCAGATGAGTGCCGGATCTACGACGAGTAAAATCACTGCCTTCATTATTAGAATCAGACTTGCCTGTTTTGGGCAAATCGATGCATTGAGTCACGCAGCTGGAAACCCGATCAAGGCACTTCCAGCTGCTTGTTTATGAGGATCTGAGGGTTGGGTTATGCCTCCAGGATAGCGATCGCTATCCTGCTCTGCCCTTCCTGTGTGGGTTGCCCCTAGCCCCTAGCCCCTTGTAATCACCACTGCAATACCATAAATAAAGGTCATTTCGGCAACAAGCAATGCAAGAGCAAATCCTTCGATCCCTAGTCTGGACAGACTACCGATTAGCAGTGTTATTTACGGTGATTGTCCCGTTGATACTGCTCATTTGGGCTTTTGTGAACAAAGCCGATTCGATGGTGCGCTTATTGATTATTTATTGGCGCGTTGCCAGCCTCTTTGCAATTACTGTTTACATCTTGATTGCCGAATGGCCAATTGGTTTTCTTTCGGGTTGGGGAGGGCGAATTCTCATTCCCATTGCCCTGTGGTTTTGGGTTGATATCAACGAAGATATCGACGATCAGCCGCAGCGTCCTCTCAAGCTAGCACTCACTTCATGGCGCTGGGCAACGACTATTTACTGTCTGCTGGGCGCGATCGCTACCATACCGTTTTTGGGTTGTGCATTTTCCGACGGAGCGGTAAAGACACCTTTCTGTAGGGTTTGGTTAGAGCCAGCTTTATTATTTAGACAGTATTTCCATCCCGGTTCTACGCCTCAATTTTTGGGTTTCCTAGGGATGGTGGGTTTATTTATTTACGTCCTTTACTTGAGCTATTTCGTCCTGATTCGATTGGGCAAGCAAGGGCGTTCAGCAATGGAACAATAAGTAGTTCATGAGTTTAGTGGCGAGTCGCGATGACTGATTCCATAGGACGGCGTCTAGAGAAATACACGATCAAGCGTCCCCAAGAAGTCTTGATTGTCACAGCCCAAATTGCTGGTGAAGAAGACCAAATTACTGTTTTCAAGGGTTTTTCCAGTTCTTTGATGCGCCCGACATCTTTTGACCCGGATGTACCAGTCCTACCCCCTGAGGCAAAGATTATCACGGTAGATCGAGTAGCCAGTCCTTACAACCCTGATGCGCCTCGTTATCTTCAGCAAGGACTGACTTGGGAAACGATGCAGCAGTTGCTATTAGATGCTGGTGTCTAAGTCGTGTTATGGACGAAGCATTCATCAAAGCTTCACGCACGCCTACAGAAAATACACTATTTCTTGATAAAAGTCGCTATTCCTTTCGCCATAATCAGAAGTAACGAATACAGTAGCACTGAATGAAAGGGGAAAGCCAAATGATTGCGCTACAAGACGCCTCTATAACCGAGCAGAGCAATTTTAAAGCTCAACCCACATCAGGGCTTTTATCAGAAAGAGCGGCAATCGTAATTTGTGGTTTAGGTGTGGCGGTCTTTGCTATCCCAATCTTAGTGGTTATTCAGGCTTTGAGTGGTCTGTTCTGGGGAGGAGTCACGGTCTATAAGCTACTCAATGGCTCCGGGTTCGAGTAGATGAACGAGGTTTCAGCGCCGAGAGTGGAGAGCTAGTATCTCTGAAGAAATTTTATTGGGTTTATTCTCCGTCTGACCTAACGAGCAACTTGGGTTACTACACAACTTGCTCCGGCACAGCGAAACTCAGTCTAGACTAAAGGTCATATCTCCCTAATTACGCAGCTACGGGTCACTCAGCCCTTCTGAATCCTCTTTCATTAGAGGCATTAATAGTAGCCAGTGGGAAAACTCTATAGAAGAAAGTGCTATCCTCCACAGTGTGTGTTGTGTGAGGAAATTTTTAGTTATGGTTACATCCCCTACCCGGAGTCAGAACCTCAATCGTTTGGATCTGTCACATCGCCTTCAGCAGAAGTCTTCTCCCGATACCAGTCTGGCGAGTCTGCCACTGGCACTACCGACGACACCGTTGTTCGGTACCGATGGCATTCGGGGACGAGTGGGAGATTTGCTAAATGCCGATTTAGCATTACACGTTGGGTTCTGGGCGGGTCAGGTGTTGCAGGCGTCAGCATCAACACCAGGTCCCGTGATTTTGGGACAGGACTCGCGAAATTCCAGCGATATGCTGGCAATGGCTCTAACGGCGGGTCTGACTTCAGCCGGACTGGAAGTCTGGAACTTAGGCTTATGCCCAACTCCTGTGGTTGCCTATCTCACTCGTGTTAGTGATGCAGTAGGGGGAGTGATGATTTCAGCCAGTCATAATCCTCCAGAGGACAACGGCATTAAGTTTTTTAGTTCAGAAGGCATGAAGTTGCCGACAGGATTGCAAAAACAGATTGAAGCGGGATTGAGGAGCGAAACGGGTCATATTATTCCCAGCAACGCGCTCAGGAAAGACTACCACAGACCTGAGTTGATTGGAGAGTATGTCGAATCACTACGCCGTCCTCTGCAATCTGTGACCGATTTACGGGGAATGCGAATTGTACTGGATTTGGCGTGGGGAGCCGCTGTACAGCTAGCTGGTAAGGTCTTTGCCGACTTGGGGGCAGAAGTCATCTGCTTGCACGACCAACCCGATGGCGATCGCATTAATGTCAATTGCGGCTCGACTCACCTCAATGCCTTGAAAGAAGCCGTGCGCCAGCACTCAGCCGATATGGGCTTCGCGTTTGATGGTGATGCTGACCGAGTCATGGCAGTGGATGCTCACGGGCGAGTTGTCGATGGAGATTACATCCTTTATTTCTGGGGTCAAACTCTGCGTCAACACGGTCAGTTGCCGGGAGATTTGATTGTGGCGACCGTGATGGCAAATTTAGGCTTTGAGCGAGCTTGGGAGCAATTGGGCGGTAAAGTCGTGCGAACGGCTGTAGGCGACCAGTACGTCCAGGCAGAAATGCTACGGACTGGAGCGATGCTAGGGGGCGAGCAATCGGGACACATCCTTTGCCACCACTACAGCTTTACTGGCGACGGTTTACAAACAGCTTTACATTTGGCATCTTTGGTGTATCAGTCGGGTGTTTCTTTAACTCAGCTAGTAGACCAAAGCTTCCAAACCTATCCGCAGTTGTTGTGCAATGTCAGGGTGGAAGACCGCAACACCAGAGTAAACTGGCAAGAGTGTGATGCTCTCATGTTTGCGATCGCACAAGCCGAGGCAGCAATGGGAGACCAGGGACGAATTCTAGTTCGTGCTTCGGGTACCGAACCCCTAATCCGGGTTATGGTGGAAGCTGAGTCGGCTCAAGTTGCCGACCACTGGGCGTCAGAACTCGTATCAGTAGTTCAGCAACATCTTGGTTAGGGGTTAGTCATTGGTTATTTGCACTCTCCTAGCGTTATTGGTCATCGATCAATAACTGAGAATCAATGGCCTCTTAACGAAAGACCAATGACGAATGACCAATGACTAACTTGCCTTTAATTTCGGTAATTATCCCCACTTACGAACGGGAAGATCCTCTGCGCGACACGATTGAAGATGTTCTCAAGCAAGACTATCCAGCCTTTGAAGTCTTGGTCGTCGATCAAACTCCCACCCACAAGCCAGAAACGCAAGCGTATTTAGAGCAGTTGGCTAACGACGGTAAGGTTAGCTGGTTCCGTGTTGACTGGGCGAGTTTGCCTGGGGCGCGGAATTATGGGGTACGGCGGGCGTCAGGGGAAATTATTTTATTCGTCGATGATGATGTCAAAATGCCAGTGGGCTTTTTAAAAGCTCATGCTCGTAACTATCATCGAACCGAGATTGGGGCAGTTGCAGGGCGAGTTTTTGACCGGATGAAGCTAGGGGAAAAAGGGGATTGGAGACTGGACAAAATGCTTCCCAATCCTCGGTTGCAAATACAGGACTTACCACCGGAGGCGATGGACCCTGGAATTGGCTGGTACTATATTGATTTCGTATACACCATGAAGCCCCAGCGCGTTATCTCGGCAAGAGGCTGCAATATGTCCTTCCGGCGCGAAATCTTTACGAAGTATGGCTTGCAATTTGACGAGCGGTTTCGGGGTAGTGCGGTACGGGAGGAATCAGATTTTTGCCTGCGATTGCGCGGCACGGGTTTCGAGATTTGGTATGACCCAGACGCTTATTTGGTGCATTTAGGAGAGGAGACTGGTGGTTGTCATGATATTAGTACGCGATCGCTTCAGTACCAGATAACCTTCTATCACAACAACTTCCTGATGGGGCTGAAAAACCTGACGTTCTTCGAGCAGCTACGCCTATATAGTCGTGTGTTTGATTGCCAAGTTTTGGGTCGTCCTCCTTGCAACAAAAGCCGTTCGCCTATCAAAATTATCAGCCGTGCTAGTTTCTACAGCCTAGGCTTCCTGAATGCACTAGTGACAATTATGCGATCGGGTAGGAACAACGGTCAAACCTACAGCCAGATGGATGAAAAAAAGGTGTAGTTCAGAAAGCTGTATAAGGGAATTTATTATCACATCCTCTATAGGTTTCAGGGAAACTTTTCAAAATTTTATATAAAGATACTCTTCCTATAGGGGCACGCTTTTGATTTTAAGCAATGGGTAAGTCTTAGAACCCTATAAATAGCGGTGAGAGTTTCTTTGAAAACTCCATAAATTTGAAGCTATGCTTTTAATATTTCAAAGATTTAATAAACTTTTTCCATAGAAATATGAATTGCAACTAGCTCAGTTGAAGAGAAGCCATAATAGCATTCAGATTCGCTTAAAAAGCGATCGAGCTTTCAAATCTTTTTCTTCAACAGGAGTTTTAGGAATGCTTAACAATAAATCGCCATTCCTCTGGACAATGCCTCCAGTATGGTTGCGATTTTTTATCGTTATCTTATTATTTTTCGGTATATTTTTTAGATTTGTTAACCTCGATCAAAAAGTCTATTGGATTGATGAGGCTTTTACCTCACTACGAGTCTCTGGTTACACAGAAGCAGAAGTCGTACAAGAGCTGTCAAATGCGGGGATAGTTGGCATTGAATCTCTGCAAAAGTACCAACGTCCTAATTCTGACAAAGGCATAATCGGTACAATCAACAGCTTGGCAATAGAAGACCCTCACCATCCACCGCTTTATTATTTAATTGCGAGATTCTGGGCACAGTGCTTTGGGAATTCTGTGGCAGTCATGAGAACCTTACCTGCACTTTTTAGCCTGCTTGCCTTACCTTGTATCTATTGGCTATGTCTGGAACTGTTTGAATCAACATTAACAGCACCATTAACAGGATGGGTGGCAGTTGCATTGCTAGCTATTTCGCCCTTCCAAGTCTTGTATGCCCAAGAATCGCGTGAATATAGTTTATGGACAGTAACAATCTTAGCCTCAAGTCTTGCACTATTACGAGCCAGACGGCTTAAGACTAAGGCGAGTTGGTTCATTTACGCGGTTACGTTAACCTTGAGCCTTTATACTTTTTTGTTTTCTGCACTGGTTGCACTTGGACATGGAATCTATATAGTTGCTCTTGAAAGATTTCGCTTAACCAAGGTGCTGATTTCTTATCTATTAGCCTTACTTGCAGGAATGCTATTGTTTTCCCCCTGGCTGATAGTTTTTATTAC
>JALYGX010000459.1 GCA_030776905.1 Cyanobacteriota bacterium
GCAGCGTTTTCCGGAGCTTCATCAACTCTGGTAGGGTCGCTACCTTGAGTAGTAATATCGTGGGGGTCGAGGGTGGAATCCCCCGCAGCATTAGTCAAACCGTTAGTGTTTGTATTGGGTTTTACAGAAGTACTTTTATGACTAGCATGACCACCTGGCATAGGTATGTCCTCCATTCGGTATCTAAACGTACCTCAGCTTAGACTGCCCGATTGTAAGGAATACCCTATCCTGAGGCGTAAGATTGAATTCCTAAGGACTTAACTTTCCTCCAAAAGCGATCGCTCCTCATGCAAACCTAGCAACTGACTCAACTCCAGACTTATACCAACATTGCCAGATTAGGGTTACGCCTTTAGACGGGTAGAAGTTGCCTGTACTTACTCGGATGATGAAAGACATAGCCTTGAATTTATCTAATACTGTTTTTTATCGCGCCTCCCATGTCCGAGCCATTAATCATTGTTGATGTGCAAGTAGGTTTTATTAATGAATTCACCCATCACATCCCGCAACGAGTTGCCCGTCTAATCCAGCGGGATGAGTACGCACCAATCCTTTTTACACGGTTCATCAATACCCAAGAGGGACCCTATCAACGGTTCCTTGACTGGCATAGCTGCGACACCAAGCCAGAAACCAACATTGTCCCAGAACTAGAACCGTGGGTTGAATCAGAAAGAGTTTTTTCTAAGGCGGGATTATGCGGGATGCCGGATGAGCTAGTATCCTACGTTCGCGAACAACGTTTTGATAAGGTCTTCATCATCGGCATCGACACCGATATGTGTGTGTTGAAAATGGCGATGGATTTTTTTGACATCGGTATTGAACCCATCGTACTTACAGATTGCTGCGCTAGTACGGCTGGCTTACAGGCGCACTTGGCAGGGCTAGCGGTACTCAGTCGGAATATTGGTGCTTTACGTCTGCGTGACGCGGGTCTTTCTGATGGGTTTCTCGCTGCGCCAGTGGTAGCGAAGGGGGGATAGTCAAGATAAATTGCGATCGCCTAAGGGCTTGTCCAAAAATAACTTCGTCTTTTGAGAAGTTAGCTGTAGGATAGGCGTTGCTGACTCTACAGGGGCACAAATCCCACATTGGTAGTAAACGCGACGCGCGATTTTGAGGTATATTGCTTTACAAAACTCAGTAAATTTGCTGATGCATTGGTTAGTTAAGACACAAATGATTATGAGAAGTTATCGGTCAATTCTGGCTTTAATTCTGGCACTAGTGACGACATTTTTGGTTAGCTGCGGTAGCCCAAAAACAACAAAAGCTCCTACCTATACTGCTGAAAAACTTGCCGTGATTCAGCAATTGGCGTCCACTACTGCGGCTCTGCGGGATAAGATGCCAATCCTTGAAGACAAGATTCAAAACCAAAACTGGACAGATGTGGGCACGTATATCCACGGACCCTTGGGCGAACTGCGGCGGAATGTGAGCTATTTGACTCGCGAACTCCTGCCCCAAGACCAAAAGGCGGCGAGTGCGGCAGGAAAAGACTTGTTTGATCGCTTGCAGGACATTGACGCCGCTGCGACAAAAGGCAAATATGACGTGGCTGTACAAAACTACCAAGCCGCATTAAAAGACTTTGATGACTTTTTGCAAGCCATTCCCAAACCCAAAAAGTCCGGTGTGAGTGGCTAAATGAGCCATGTTGCAGTAATTGGGTGCGGTATCGTTGGGGCTGCGATCGCCTACGAACTGAGTCTAGTCAGTGGGCTTAAAATCACTGTCCTCGACCGACAACCCCCAGCCCAAGGAGCCACGGGTGCTGCCTTGGGCGTTTTAATGGGCGCGATTAGTAAAAAAGTTAAAGGTAGGGCGTGGCAGTTGCGGCAAACCAGTATGCAGCGCTACGAGACATTGATCCCCGAATTAGAGATACTCACTGGGCGTCAAATTCCTTTTAACCGTGATGGTATCCTCATGCTCTGTTTTGCCGAAGAAGACTTAGCCTCTTGGCAAAAGCTACTAGAAACTCGCCAGTCGCAAGGCTGGCATTTGGAAATTTGGGATAGCGATCGAGTTCAGTCCAGTTGCCCGCAGCTAAATTGCGAGAGGATTCAGGCGGCTATCTACTCTCCCCAAGATCGGCAAGTTAACCCAACTGCCCTCACTGAAGCTTTGATTGCAGCCGCTGAACGTAACGGCGTTACCTTTAATTTTGGAGTCACTGTCGAAGGTGTGACATCAACAATTCCGGATTCGTCAAATCTGCGTGTCTGCAACCAGATTCACACCAATGTCGGGCGCTTAGATGTTGATTGGTTAGTAGTAGCATCAGGTTTGGGTTCAACACCCCTAACGGCTTCACTAGAGCAACCCGTTGAGGTCAAACCCGTCTTGGGTCAAGCATTACATCTACAGTTAAAGCATCCTTTTGGCAATCCTGACTTCCAGCCAGTGATTACTGGCAATGATGTTCATATCGTACCAATAGGTGAGGCGGAATACTGGGTAGGAGCAACGGTTGAGTTTCCTGATCAGGCGGGTGAAGTCGTAGCAGAACCAGGGTACATCGAGAAAGTGAGACAGGAAGCCATTGGGTTTTGCCCTGCTTTAGCAGATGCAACAATTCTCCGCACTTGGTCAGGCAAACGTCCCCGTCCAGAAGGACTCTCTGCTCCGATTATTGGTAAACTGCCAAGTTACAGCAACGTCCTGTTAGCCACAGGTCACTATCGCAATGGCGTCCTCCTCGCCCCAGCAACGGCTCAAGCGATTCGTGAAATGATTTATGTAAGTAAGTTTGAAGGTCGTTAACTTCATCCCTCCTATAGCTTGCTTCTCTAGGATGGCAGTAGAAATTACCGATTTGTCAACATAAAGTTCTGTAACTAAACGCATAAAAATTTATGTCTGGGTGCGAGTGAGTTAATAGGAAATCACCTTCCTATTCAAAGGAGCAGACTCGATGACTTCCTCTTTATTAAAAGCAAAATCCACCCAGCCAATTTCATTTGTTAACCTCTGGAGCCTCAACGAGACCAACGGCGATATCATCCCGCACTTTCCCAATGGCATTGTCTTCATTGACTCCACGGTTGATGACTATGAAATGCTGATGGCAGGAGTGAAGCCCGGTTTAGAAGTTGTGCTGCTTGATGGTAACCAAGATGGGATTGTTCAAATCACGCGATCGCTGCAAGGACGCAGTGGCTTGTCGAGTCTGCACATCATAGCTCATGGCGAGGCAGGCGAGTTGTGGGTGGGCATTGGGTTCGTCAATAGCAATACTCTTGAACAATACAAGCATGATTTGCAGTCTTGGGCAGCAGCTTTAGCCCCCGATGGTGACATTCTCCTCTATGGTTGCAACGTCGCAGCCGGGGAGACAGGTCGGCAATTTGTACAGCTTTTCAGTCAGCTAACGGGTGCTGATGTTGCGGCGTCTAATAACTTGACGGGGAGTGCTGCATTAGGTGGTGACTGGGAACTGGAGGTGAAGATTGGGAACGTTGAAGCACCGATTGCATTTCAAGCAGAGACGATGGAAGCTTACAAGGCTGTTCTTCCCATCAGGCGCATTTGCGTTGCCACAGACGGTGCTCAAGGGTAGATGGGAAGAGCGATCTCCATCCTATGCAAGCCTGTCAAAACATTTTTCGCTTGACGAAACGTTTTCATTTTAAAACTTCCAGCGATCGCAACACTTTGCCATATTCTTCCCTACTGACTGGATTGCCACGTCCTCCTGATGTGGCGTAGGCTATCCATGTTGTTGTAACTGTTAACAAAACTTTAACAAAACTTGTTGTAGGCGTTGCTGTTGAAGAGATTTTCTAGTGAAAGCCTTATCAGGGGGAGTAGGAGTGACCTTTTCCAAAAATACTCTCTCAGTAGCCTATGCAAGCGTGAATTGCCTTGACTACAGAGATGCATCAAGAGTCTATGACCGGATCGCATTGAACCAAAGCACAACCCATGACCATTACTTACCCAATCATTGAAACTCAGTTAAGACTGATTAGAGCCTTACAGAAAGGATACGTTGAAGCGCTCGAAGCCGGAGACTGGCAAGCTGCCAATTACCGATGCTTGCACTTACACAAATTATGTGAAGGGCTGCACCATCTCAGTCAGTTGCTGGATAGAGAAAGCAGTATTCCGGATGCTGTACCACAAAAAAGCGTGAATAGCTGGGTCAGTAGTATTCGTTCTACTGCCCCGATTAATTCTCTCACTCAGTCTCCTGACTCTGCTGAGAAGCCTGTAGTATCTCCGTCGTCACCGGAGGCGACACGCTATGAATGGGGCATCGGTTTTCAAGGTATAAATCCGCCCCCAATTGATGAAGTGTGGGAGTGATACTTAGATTATCACTCTTGGAGACTGACAGAGTTGTTATGGTAAGTCCAGCTATATAACTCTAAATAATCTATAAGAGAAATAATCTGTAAGGGCGGGTTTATAGATATCAAGGCTCGTGTAAAGAGAATCTTGGTAATACTCGCCTTTACAAAAAGCTTTCAGTGCCTGCTGACTCAGCAGGCACTGAAAAAACGGGTTAACCTAAAATTGGTCAACCCGTGAGCTTGGGAACGCCTAGAGAGACTACTTCTGCAGAACCAACTTAACGTTGGCATTCTGCAAGCCACGCTGCTTGACTTCTGCTAAAGTTTTGTTAACAGCATACTTCTGGTTAATCGAGTTGATCAGCTCGGTTTGGTTGTGCTTCTTAGCAACGCCCCACAGATCAGCAATCAGGTCAAAGGAACCATCGCTATTGCGAGACCAGCCGAGGTCATACTCACCTTCAAGAACGGCAACCAGGTCGGCACGAACTCGCTGTCCGTTGTAGCCACGAACATCAGCTTCCGACTTGACGGAGATACCCAGGTCACGGAGAGAAGCCTTCAGGATTTCGGCGTCAGTGATCTTGGTGCGCAGAGTGCTAAAGTGAGACATTTGGATTTCCTCCAGTAGAGTTAGAAGAGAAACGACAACGTAGCGTTTTACTTTGCGATGAAGCCGCTTAACTAACGGGCGGCTTTTTTGTCAAACTGCTAGCTTTCAAGTAGCTAGCCTTTACTCCTGTTGGGAGCAGGAGAAAGCCTGTTAGAACTCCATTCGCTGATATTCAGCAACGGAGGATGCAGCAGGTCGCGCGCGCTGCCTAGCCCAGTCCCTCAGGGCTGTTACCTGCTCGGTCATTGTCCGGGAAAGCGGCAGTGTTGCTTTGATTGCCGCAATAATATCCAGTTGAGTAAATTCCCGGTCTTGAGCAAATGCCTCGTACATCGCGGCAACTAATGCTTGCTCAATTTCAGCTCCAGAGAAGCCATCGGAAACTTTAGCCAACTGCTCTAGGTCGAAGCGGGTAATATCTCGACGCCGCTTACTTAGGTGAATGTTAAAGATTTGCTGGCGTTCTTCCGGCGTTGGCAAATCTACAAAGAAGATTTCGTCAAAACGACCTTTGCGGAGAAACTCTCCAGGTAAGCGCTCAACTCGGTTCGCTGTTGCCATCACAAACACAGGTGAGGTCTTCTCTTGCATCCAGGTAAGGAAGGAACCAAAGATGCGGCTTGAAGTACCTCCATCCGAGTCAGAAGAACCAGTAGTGCCTGCGAAAGACTTATCTAGTTCATCTATGAACAGGATGGCTGGAGAAATAGATTCTGCCGTTTTGAGGGCATTGCGTAGGTTTGCTTCTGATCGCCCTACCATTGAGCCATCATAGACCCGACCCATATCCAGGCGTAGGAGTGGCAGACCCCAGAGGCGAGATGTGGTTTTGGCAATTAGAGATTTACCACACCCTGGAACACCTAAAATCAACATCCCTTTCGGTTGAGGTAAACCGTATTCCCTCGCCCGTTCGGTAAAGGCATTAGAGCGCTGCTTAAGCCACCGCTTCAGTTCTTCTAAACCCCCAACCGAATCCAGGGTTTCATCTTCTTCAATATACTCTAGGATGCCGTTGCGGCGAATTAACTGCTTTTTCTCAGAAAGAACAATATCAACTTCCGCTTCGGTAAGACGCCCAGCTTTTACCTGAGCTTTACGATAAACCTTTTCCGCTTCATCTCGCGTCAATCCTAAGGCAGATTTAAGAAGTTTTTCCCGTGTTTCTGTCGTAGTACGACGGGTTTTACTTTGCTCTAGTTGATGAGACAGTACTTGGTTCAGTTCTGCAAGGTCTGGTAAAGGATAGTCGAGAACGACTACTTCCTTTTCCAGTTCAATTGGAACTGTCTGCACCGGGGACATCAGAATAATTGTTTTCTGCGTACCTTTAAAGCTAGCGATCGCATCTCGCAACCATCGGGTTGTTGCTGGCGAATCAATAAAAGGATGTAAGTCTTTAAAGATATAAATACCGGATTCTTTCTGCTGGATAACCCATTGGATTGCCGCCTCCGGGGAGACAGTATTGTGTTGAGTCACATTGCGTGATTGACCATACTCAACAATTCCGTGGGTAACAGTCCATACGAAGACGCGACGTTGTTGTGACTTCAGCTCTTGAGCAATTATTGCTATCGCCCTCTCAGTCCGCTCTTCCTCGGAAGTCACGAGGTAGATTAGAGGATATTGAGCTTGAATGAGAACCTTGATCTCTTCTTGCATGACTATCGACCTAATTTTAGAGACGGCGCAACCACTGCTCAAACATCATCCAAAGAGCCACACAGTTAGCTCTTTACTTGGCAAGAACTAATTCCTCTTCTCCCTGAGAATCAGTACGGGAGTTTACTTCTTCTCGCACTTTTTCTACCGGAAGTTCATCACCCAGGATGCTGGGTTGATTATCCAGAGACACCATTTCCTCACCCTTCAATACCACGGAGCTAGAACATCTAGGACAGGAGTAGACCTGATGAGTTTTTCCGTAGCATGCCTCTACTTCATCCACCACTTCCGGGTGGTGCAGGTAGAAGACGATTGCTCTCTCTACCATGGCTGACATGGAGTCCAAGTCAACAGCTGCTCTAATTTTTAGCTGGCGGTGGAGTCCTGGTGGGAGATACAACGTAACCTTTTGCTTGTCTTGCATATGATTTCAATCGTTTTACCCGGGTATGCTATGCAAGCTTATCGGCTTAATCAGCCGCTGTCAAGACACTAACCCAGCATGACAGCATAATTGTTACATTGGTTAATATTTTCCGGATGATGGGGGTTATCTAAGCGGATTAATACAAGAACTCAGTCAAAGGAGAGATGGAGAGAGTATCTGTAGCACCTCAAAATAGAAACGCTCTCAAAAGCCACAAGCCAAGAAATATTGGCAGAGGGGGAAAGAAGACTAGGGTATTCAGGAAGCTCGTCATCGCCATTACGCTGCTAGTTGCTTTGCTTTTAGGCTGCCGCTCGTCTAACTTAGGTTCACAAAGTAGTTGGAATATATATCGCAATCCACGCTACAGATTTGAGTTCCCCTATCCCCGCACCTGGTTGGCTTTCCCCATGCCAGATAATCGTGATGGTCGAGCCTTTCGCGATCCACAAAACCAAAATGCTGAGATTAGAGGTTGGGCTGGCAACCAATTGTCACAAATCAAGACATCATCACCCAATAGCACGCCAAAAGCCCCACCTAAAACTCAACAACAAAACTTCAGTACTGAACAAGGGTTAACAGGAAAACTGCAAGTGGAGATTGGCTTGGATATCAGTTTGATGACCCTAACATTGAGGCAAAGGGAAGTGGTATACAACTGGCAGGGGAAGTGTGAGAGTAAGCAATTCGCCGATTACTATCGCTTTTTTTATTACGTTGCCAGTCAGTATCGTCTCCCTCAAGTGAAGGACTAGGAGTTAGAGGAAGAGAGAAGACTCTCTCTAGCCCCTTTTCTTGAGTTGTTCTAAAAGTTATACCTTCCACGGGTTTGATATTTGTAAAATACGATGATGCCCAGCAATGCTATTTACGCGAGCTATGTCATCTGAAAGTCCGTCATCTCTAAATTTGCCGCTTGAGTCCTTACCCTTGCGGGTTTTGATTGTGGAAGATGACCCAATGATGCAGCTA
>JALYGX010000460.1 GCA_030776905.1 Cyanobacteriota bacterium
AAGGGTAAGATAACGGTAAAAGTAGTTCCTATATTGACTTCGCTTTCTACTTTAATCTGACCTCCATGCCAGTCTACACACTTTTTGATAATGGTTAATCCTAAACCTGTACCAGGAAAAACTTCATGGGTTTACCTATTTTTTAGGTTTAAATTTACTGATTAATAATTTAGGTAATCCTGGGAAAAGAGCATTTTATCGAACTTACGAATTGTCTCTTCACTAAGTTTCGTTGAAAGAAATACCTAAATTTAAACAAGAAAATTAAAAATCTCATCACTGGAACTACTGAAGGCAAAAAATAAATATTAGTACAGTTGCTCAAGAGCTTAGTGAAACGAGGTGTTTAAGACAGCACTAGAAAACGATTGGTCGTAGATTTCCCCGACCGAAGCGATCGCTTGTAATTATTTAACTAAGAGGGCATAGCAAATTTCTGAGTTCTTCAGGAATCTCCTCTTCCCCCTTGACAAGCCGGATTTGCATCGTGAGCAGGCGCGTGGGGGTGGTGCAAGCTCTGAGATCGAGGCGTTCGTTCCTGATTCACCTGCCATTTGACATAAAACTGTTTGGCAATGGTAGCAGGTGAGACCATAAATAGGACTAGTAGTCAGGAACTGTTACTAGTTTTCTGGCTTTGTAAAGTTTTGTAAGTGATTTACGGAATCCAAATGCTTGCCGTTGTAGCCATTTACCGATCAAGAGGCACTTAAGCGGCATTGGCAGATTCTAGAAAGCACAAGCATCAGTGCGAATCACCTGAGGAGCGATACGCTTCCGAGAAACTAAGGAGCGATGTCTCAACTTTTACCAGTGCCGCAGAGGTTACTGCTCGTAAGGAAAAGCTACCCATTTGGGGTAGACAGCTCTCACCCGTTTGATGGAATCGTCACCCATAGCTTGTTAGTTACATTTTTAACATTAGCTGGCATGGCAGTTTCACAGACGATTTCCAGAGCAGAAGCCAAAAACAAGTGCTATGTGTGACGCTTAATAAACCGGTCAAAGGAGGAGCAAAAAAGAGTATCTACTCGGTTTATAAATATCAATAAAGATGTTGATCAACATCCCCCGATTAGGGCTGATATTAACTTTTTCTAGTTGAATCTGGGCTACGGGGTTCGCGACATCGTCAAAAGTGCTTCTTTTCCAGGGTGTGACAAGGTTTTTTTAAAGAGGGGTAACCACAGTGATTAACCACTTAATTGAGTTCTTTTCGTTACAACATCGGCTGCTCAATCTTTGGCAATTACCGCTGACTGGATTACTTCTAACCGTAGGATGTACAACGCAGGCATCAACTTTAGAGGTAGCGCCTTCCCAACAAGCGCAAGCTGTTGAGGCTAACGCGATCGCGAGTTCACAAGTCCCAGCATCAAATCAGTCGATCCCTGATGGAACCTACCTCTACGGTCAGTCCTCACAACCGGAACAAATTGGAAAAGAATACATAGTATTTGAAGCGCGTCAGGGCAAGGTAATTGGTGCGATGTACCTGCCTAATTCAGAATATAGCTGTTTTTACGGCACGCTTGATTCAAAACAATTGAATTTGACCGTTGCCAATCCCTACGACCAAACGGCATTCTCTCATACAATCGCTCGTGACCAAGTAAGGCAAGTTGCCGCAGTCGGGGGTCAGCTACCTCTTCAAAATGGCTACGAGTCCCTGACTTATCCTCACGCCGTTGGTCTTGAAGGATATCAGCCGATTACTAAAATGAGCAATAACGACCAACAAATCCTGAGTACCTGTCGCAGTACCTATCAAGCAAAGGTTGAGAATCAGTAAACTTTGTCTCTCTGTCAGAAAGCTACCCGACTCACCCCACCTGAAAAAAGAGTTGAGCGATCGCTCCCGTTCGTAAGACACTAGCTACTGTTGCCAATTAATGATTTTTAAGTAAACAGCAGCTATGGAGTCGTCTGTTCCCTCTCAAACACCTAAACCCCCTCTTAAAGTAACTCAGGCTATTCCGGCAAAAGTCTTTCACTGGATCAATATCATTAGCCTAGTGTTGATGATTGGCAGTGGACTCCAGATTTACAACGCCAACCCAGTTTTTGGCGGACGCGCAGGCTGGCATTTTCCACCCTTATTTTTATTAGGGGGTTGGCTAGCTGGAGGTAGACACTGGCATTTCGCTGCCATGTGGCTTTTTGCTCTGAATCTAGTTTGGTATGGTCTTTACATTTTCATAACCCGGCGCTGGAAGCATCGGTTTCTCGCTTCTAATGACCTTAAAGCGCTGCAACAAAGTCGCAATCCCAAGCGTAAAAATTATGCGTGGCATCGCCTAACTTACACGGCGATCATTCCTATATTGCTACTTGCCCTACTTACTGGGCTTGGGATGTATAAACCTGCCCAGTTTTATTGGATTGTCGATCTCTTCGGCAGTTGGCAGGCACTTAGAATCATTCACTTTATGTCAGTGCCAACCGTAATTATTTTTGCGATCGCTCACTCCTTCTTAGGTCTTAAGGTAGGAGGTTCACGCCTGCTTGAGTCCATGTTCTGGTAGAGGTATCCAATGAATTCAATTCAAGTTCCTCGTCGCTTATTACAGCGCCGTCAATTTCTCCAGTTATCGGGACTCTCCAGCCTCGGTCTACTTTTAAATGGTTGTGGATCGAGTTTATTTGAGGAGATTGCAGGCAAAACGTTTGAGCCTCTCAACCAGAATATTGAAACTTTACTGTTGAATCCCCAAAAACCTGTCCCCGAATTTCCGGCAAGTGCTATTGAGCCAAATGCCTTGATTGTCAATACGTTTGACTTTACTCCCCAAATCGACCCGACAGCGTTTCGTCTGATTATTGATGGTGAGGTTAATAATCCTCTCAGCCTCAGCCTCGAAGACATTCAACAAATGCCTCTAACTTCCATGACAATTCGCCATGTCTGTGTTGAGGGTTGGGCAGCCATTGTGCAATGGGGTGGAGTACGACTACGGGATTTGATATCTCTTGCCCAACCGAAGGCGAATGTCGGCTATGTTTACTTCAAGTCGGCTGATGGCTACTACGAAAGCTGGGATATTGCTTCGGCTTTGCACCCTCAAACGTTGATGGCTTATCAGAAGAACAGCCAACCGTTAAGCATTGATAACGGTGCGCCTTTACGTCTAGCATCTCCAATCAAACTGGGTTACAAGCAAAGCAAGTGGGTGACTCGCATTGCTCTACTCAGCCATTTGCTACCGTCTAAGGGTTACTGGGAGGATCGAGGCTACGAGTGGTTTGCAGGATTGTAGAGAAAGTCAGGGTCGAGAACTGGGTCAATTTTAGCGATCGCTTGCTCAGGTAAGTTTGCGTCTTCCCTAAATAACTGGTAAGGAGATTGCCCTGCCAAAAAAGCACGTAACTCAAAACTCAATGCCTGGTTGTGCTTTAATCATCTGTTCGCGGAAGGGATGCTTAACAAGAGTCATCTCTGTAACCAAGTCTGCTTCTTCAATTAATGCATTAGGCGCACCTCTGCCTGTGAGGATGACGTGAGAATTAGCTGGCTTTTGTTTCACTCCCGCAATGACATCCTGAACATTCAGGTAGTTTAGCTTCAAGGCAATGTTAATTTCATCTAGTAAAACTAGCCGGAACTCAGGGTTACGGATAAAGTCTAATGCCTTTTCCCAGGCGGCTTGAGCTTTTTCGATGTCTCGATCTCGGTCTTGAGTTTCCCAGGTGAAGCCTTCTCCCATCGCATGAAACTCCAATTGTGGCTTTTCACCGTTGGCGGCTAATGTCCAATGTTGAAATGCTGCTTTCTCCGCAGGTTCCCAAGCGCCTTTGATAAATTGTACGATCGCAACTCGATATCCATGTCCGAGCGATCGCAATATCATTCCTAACGCTGCTGTAGTCTTACCCTTGCCATTACCCGTGTTGACAATAATCAGACCCTTTTCGTGCGACGCTTGGGCAAGGCGTTGTTCCTGTACCTCCTTACGCCGCTGCATTTTTCGCTTGTACTGCTCCGGTGTCAATCCAGATGCTTCCGCTCCAGCGATATTATCAGATTCCAGAGTTTCGTCCGCGTCGGTGAAAGAATTTTTCTTCATCAAGAAAAGCCAGAAAGACAACGATTAACTGTTTGGTTCTCTTCCTCGTTATCAGTGGTTATGGGTCAAGAGCCAAGCACTAATGACAAAGGACAAAGAACCACTCTTCACTTTAGCCAAGAGTAATCCCAGCCAGGCTGCTCCTGTTCTTCAATCCAAGACACTTGATTGCTTTGGTGGTTTTGAATTGAGGGGATCTGTATACTCTCCATCCATGAGAAATCCCAGCAAGGCGGTTCTAGTTCTTCAACGAGACGCACCATATCTCCCCGATAGTTCTCATTCACGGCTACTGCTTTGAGTCGTAAATGAGGTGGCACATAGCGCAGATGAACTGGCAGTCCGTGTACCAGCAAAAACTCTGCTAATTGCTCAGAGTGGATGTAGATTCCCTGCGCGTGGAGGCGCTGCAAAAGTTCCTCAAACGTGGGCCAGCGCTCATTGGTTTGTGACTGGAATGACAACTGCATGCTATTTAGAGCAGTAGAGAGAAGATTGCTTGGCATCGGTAAGACAGGTTGTATATATACAGTAGTGTTCCCGGTCGCGAGCATTTTTGACCACCTGAGTGAAGTTATGTTGCAGAACTAGACTCAGCCGTTATGGGTGTCTTTGTAGAAAGTTTTGCTTTTACCCAAAAAGATGCTTTAGATTTACTGAGTTATGGGGATTAAATGGCTTAGTCAAAGTAAGGCTTCCGAGGGCAACCCTTGGCTGAATCGCGCCCATGCTCAAAAAAGCCACAAATGCTACCTCATCCCCGAAGTGCCGATGTGGATAGTGATTTAAGAACTTTACATCTGCTTAAGTAAAAAGCGTCTTTTTTAGGAAATACATTCTATGGTATCAGGAAAAATAGCAGTTATTGAAGGGGATATTACCAAACAACCCGTAGATGCAATTGTTAACGCAGCGAATACGTCCCTACTAGGTGGTGGGGGTGTGGATGGGGCAATTCATCGGGCAGCAGGTTTGGGGTTATTAGAGGAATGCCGACGCTTGAATGGCTGTAAAACTGGCGAGGCAAAAATCACCAAGGGTTACAATCTCCCTGTCAATTGGGTGATTCACACGGTAGGGCCAGTTTGGCAAGATGGAAATCACAGGGAGGATGAGCTGTTAGCTAGCTGTTATCAGCGCTGCCTGGAACTAGCCCAGAAGCATGGGATTCGGACGATCGCTTTTCCGGCGATTAGCACGGGGGTCTATAGCTTTCCCCTAGAACGTGCCGCTAGAATTGCCGTGACTGAAGTCAAGACGTTTTTAGCAAGCCATACCTCAATGGAGCAAGTAATTTTCGTTTGCTTTAGTCGTCCATCCTACGATTCTTACATAGCAGCGGTGAAGGAAATTTGAAGGGAAAACGGTAAAGAGTAATGTCACTTTCTCTGTTGCAATTGAGTCTAACAGGAATCCTTGCCTTCTACGTTGCCTGGAATTTAGGAGCTAATGATGTTGCTAACGCGATGGGGACATCCGTTGGTTCAAAGGCTGTGACTCTACGGCAGGCAGTGGTAATTGCTGGGATCTTAGAATTCACGGGTGCTGTTTTGTTTGGTCAAGGTGTTTCCGCTACCCTGGCAACGGATGTGGCAAATCCAGAGTTATTTGCTGGGACGCCTCAACTATTAATGCTTGGAATGGTTTCGGTGTTACTGGCTTGTGGTGTGTGGCTACAAATCGCTACGAGTAAGGGGTGGCCCGTATCATCTTCCCATGCCGTTGTCGGAGCGATCGCGGGATTTAGCTGGGTGGCAGCAGGTGTTGGTGCTGTTGATTGGGCAAATATTAGTCGCATCTCCCTGGCTTGGGTGCTGACGCCCATCGTCAGTGGCACGATCGCAGTAGGGTTCTACAGCGTAATTAATTACTCAATTCTCGCTCAACCCAACCCGATCGAGCGGTTGCGCGAGTGGATTCCTTGGCTGAGTGCAACGCTTTTAGGGGTTTTTGGCGTCATCGTACTGCCTACCGTTTTCGATCGCCCCTTCTTCGCCGCTTTGCCAATTCCATCTCACGACTTGCCAATTGCCACGGGTACTATTGCCGCCGTTGCTCTCACCTTCATTAGCTGGCGTCAATTAGCGAGGGCGGGTTTACAGGAGACATCGCTTTCCCAAAAATTGACTGGAAAATCCGCCCCTATAAACCCAATTGCCAATCCTGTAGAACGTCAGCTAGGGCGGTTCCAGGTACTAAGTGCTTGCTTCGTTGCCTTTGCTCATGGTTCTAATGATGTAGGAAATGCGATCGCTCCTTTAGCGGCGATCGCCTATATCCTTCGTACAGGTTCCGTTCCTCTAACAGGCTTTAGCATTCCCCTCTGGATTCTTATCCTGGGTGGTACTGGTATTGTTGCTGGGTTAGCCATTTGGGGTAAGAAAGTAATCGCCACCATTGGGGAAAATATTATCCCTCTCCAACCCAGTAGTGGATTCTGTGCAGAAATCGCCACCGCTACTACCATCTTGCTTGCCTCGCGATTCGGGCTACCCGTTTCCACCTCCCATGCACTCGTTGGGGGCGTCGTCGGCATTGGACTGTTTCAAAATTGGCGGAACCTTCGCTTCCAAACGCTCAAATCCATTGTTCTGGCATGGGTAATTACCTTACCTGTAGGGGCTGGCTTGGGGGCGCTTATCTTTGTCTGCCTCCGTTTCCTTTTCCTGCGGGAATAATATTTTTATTCCCCTTTCCTCGACGAATTTCAACTTTTGAAATGAAAAATATATCTCTCCTGATCTTCCAAAGCTTCAATCAGAATATAAGCCGGAATTTCGACTTCTGGACTCATAGCCCAGAGAGTTTTAGCAGCAAGACAACGAACCTCTATTTCCTCATCGTTTAAAGCTTCAATAAGAGCAGGTACGGCAACATTAGATTTAGGGACGATTTTCGATAGAATCCAAGCCGCATGACAACGAACCTGTCCTTCCTCATCTTTTAAAGCCTCAAGAACAATAGGTAGGGGATATTCCTCTTTCCAATAAATTCTCTTCCGTACCTGGATAGAAAAAGTATGAAAATTTTCCTGAACGAGTGTTATAAAGCTAGCGATCTTGTTGCTGAGGCTTGGTTGATTTAGACTTACCATAATTAGTATTTGATGCTTTAAGCTAGGGAATCATGCAACGTAAATCCACCCTATCCTTCCTTAGTTTTCCTTGTAATCAGGAAATTTACTGAAAGTCATCTTGATACTGGGTTTGGGTATAGTACCAATTCCTCAGGGGAGCATCCCGATTTTACAAATTGCCCACAGTGCAGCTTCACAATGAACTGGTATAACCCTCTTTCATAACCCTCAGATAAATTGACGATTTTTCGAGGATACAGTTCACGAAGAATCAAGGTTTCACCCAAAAGTCATGGAAGAGGGATAAGTCGTCGTAAATTTACTGAGAAATTATCGGAACAGTACAGCCAAGCAAGGTTGTGGTAGGCTATCTGCGATGAAGAGTGGCAGAGGTAAGAGTTATGACGAAATTACGGGTTGGATTGCTGTTTGGGGGTTGTTCGGGGGAACACGAAGTTTCAATTAGTTCAGCACGGGCGATCGCAAAAGCCCTAACCTCCGACCAGAATGCCGACAAGTACCAAGTCATGCCAGTTTACATCCAAAAAGATGGTGTCTGGCAATCGGGAGAAGTTGCCCAGCAGGTCTTGGCATCTGGAAACCCTCTGCAATTAGGCGATAAAGCCGAAGTTTACCTGCCTTCAATAGAGGATACAAGTAAGCAATCTTCTCCAGAACAACATCCCCCTGGTTCGACCGATACCCAGTTACAGGCTCAAACCCAAGAAAAATTACCATCAAAGTCCAGTTTTTCTAATTTGAGGCTAGCGGGGCAAAATGCCAGTTGGTCTGAGGTGGATGTTTGGTTCCCCATTCTTCACGGACCCAATGGCGAAGATGGGACAGTTCAGGGTTTGCTGAAATTGATGCAAGTTCCCTTTGTCGGGTCGGGAGTTTTAGGTTCAGCAATGGGAATGGACAAGATTGCCATGAAAATGGCGTTTGCTCAGGCTGGGTTGCCACAGGTGAAATACATGGCACTTAGCCGAGCGCAAATTTGGTCGAATTCTTGTGTTTTTCCCAAACTTTGCGATCAGATTGAGGAAACCTTGGGTTATCCCTGTTTTGTCAAACCTGCAAATTTGGGGTCATCAGTAGGGATTGCCAAAGCGCGATCGCGTGCTGAATTAGAAGCCGCATTAGATAATGCCGCTAGCTACGACCGACGGTTAATTGTGGAAGCTGGTATTGTGGCACGAGAAGTGGAGTGTGCAGTCTTAGGCAACGATCAGCCTAAAGCTTCGATAGTCGGTGAGATTACCTATGAAGGTGACTTCTATGACTACGAAACCAAATACAGTGAGGGTCGAGCGGGTCTATTAATCCCGGCACCCTTGCCAGCTACAGTTGCCAGTCAGATTCAGGAAATGTCACTTCAGGCGTTTGCCGCCGTTGATGCGGCTGGTTTAGCACGAGTGGACTTCTTCTACGTCGAAGCTACTGGAGAAGTCTTTATTAACGAAATCAATACATTACCGGGTTTCACTGCAACGAGTATGTACCCTCAGTTGTGGGCAGCAACGGGTGTCCCTTTCCCGGAATTGGTTAACCAGTTAGTCGAATTAGCGTTAGAGCGGCATAACTCCTGATTTCTAACGTAACTCGGAAGTTTTCACCTTGGGTCTGTGCGCTGAAAAGGTAACAATTCAGCGTAAGCCGACTCGCAGAAGCAGGAAGCCTAAAGAGGAATCTTTGGAATCCCCACCCTCCGCGTAAGCGGGTGGGGAGGAGGTTAAACAGTTAGATTCAAATTAATGAAGTATTGGGTTAGGTGCAGTTTTCTGGTCTAATCTGGGTTTGGTAATCCGTTGAAAAAATTTGAGGAGACCAACTTGGAACGGACATTTCTCATGATCAAGCCGGATGGCGTACAGCGCAACCTGGTGGGTGAAGTAATTCGGCGTCTTGAGGCAAAAGGCTTTACTCTGGTTGGACTAAAACTGATGAGTGTCAGTCGCGAACTTGCTGAACAGCACTACGACGTTCATAAAGAAAGACCTTTTTTTCCCGGACTTGTTCAATTCATCACTTCTGGCCCGGTGGTGGCAATGGTTTGGGAAGGGGACGGTGTAATCGCCTCAGCCAGAAAGATTATTGGTGCTACTAACCCCCTCAATGCTGAACCCGGAACAATTCGCGGCGATTATGGGGTAGCAGTCGGTCGCAACCTGATCCACGGTTCAGATGCTCCAGAAACCGCGCAGAATGAGATTGGTCTCTGGTTTAAGGATGAAGAACTCGTGAGCTGGCAGCCTACCTTAACGCCTTGGCTGTATGAGTAGTGCTGAGTAGTCAGTGCTGAATGCTGAGTGCTGAGTAGTGAGTAACAAACTTATTCTTCCCTCTCCTACAAGGAGAGGGTTAGGGAGAGGTCAATTCGTACTGCATCGAATTGCTAACCGCTATATATAGCACCTCAGCACTCAGCACTCTTCTATCGCGTTTCGCTGACTTCTTCGGCTTTTTTTGTCTCGCTCTCTATCGGCAAGTCACTATGGTTTTTTTTTGTCTCGCTCTCTATCGGTAAGTCGCTATCGGTGCGCTTGGAGAATCCCCAAAGGAACACTAAGGCAATAGCCGCAACCATTAACCATTCGGGTGGGACTAATTCGGGTTTAATGGCTCTTGCCAACAGTCGTAATCCCACAAATCCGACGGTAATGTATCCAGCATCTTCAAGGTGGACATATTCTTTGAGCCAGCGAATAAATAACCCTGCCATGAAGCGCAGGGTAATGACACCAATGGTGCCACCAGTGAGGACAAGCCAGGTTTTGTCAGAAATCGCGATCGCGGTTGTTACGCTATCCAAGGAGAACGCCAAGTCAGTGACAGCAATTAGGGGCACTGTCTGCCACAGGGAGGTAAATCGGGGTCCATGATGTTTGTCATCTTCCTCGGTTTCCGACGTAAAGTGTTGGAAGACTAACCAGAGCAGATACGCCGCTCCCAATAGCTCAAACTGCCAAAACTGCACTACCCAAGTCGCCGTAAGAATTAAAGTAATGCGTAAAACGTAAGCAGCCACCAAGCCGAAGTTGAGCGCACGGCGTTGGAGTTGGCTATCTTCCAAGCCTTGCGCGATCGCAGCTAGAGCGATCGCATTATCCGCAGACAGCACTGCTTCGAGTGCGACTAAAATCAGCAGCACCAATGGAGTTTCAATGCCTGTATCGAAAGGTAAATTAAAAACTTGGTCTAGCATTAAAAATTAATTAAAACGGAACGCTGCAAACCAAAACCACTGCGCAAGCCGTTAAAATGCGCAAAAATGATGACTACTTAACCAAGCTTAACCTCTCGTCGGTCATTTCTGCCGAAAACTCGGCGACAGTAACTAGACTGGAGACGTTTAATCGCTAGTAGTTTATATTGCATCTTGTAACAACATATTTCGCAAAAGGTCAATTTCACGCAATTAATGGGTGATGACCTCTGAAATAAGGAGATGTTTAACCATGTCTATATCAGATACCCAAGTGTACGTTGCTTTAGTTGTGGCGCTAATTCCTGGCATCCTTGCCTTCCGCCTAGCGACGGAACTGTACAAGTAGAGTTCCGTTTTTAGAAGCCACAGAGAGCTTATCAGAGGTAGGCGAGATGCGATTGTTGGTGTTGAGTTGCAAGTAAACTTAGCAAAACAAGCTAAAACTAAGACGCTAGCCTAACAATTGCCTCTCGCCCCTACGCAAGCCATTAAGTTTTCCGGAGAGTTACGGCAATAAGCTGTAAGTTATCTGATAACATCGGCGTGCTAGTGCCTTCGATAGGCTCTTTGTCCATTTAGGCGTTATTTTTATTAAATGCAAAGCAGCAAGATCACATCAGGTATGCTTGCTTTAAACGCTATCCACTCCGATTTATCGGCGCTGGAAAAGCCAGCCCAGTATTCTGACACTGATGAACGCAATCCAACCCCCTAGACCAACTCTGCAACCGTTAGAACCCCGCCGGAAGGTTCCTCGGACTCCGCGCCATCAGCGGCATCACTCTTACCGAGCCGTTGCGGGTGAAACGACCGCTAAGTTGGTTGTTAATGTGGTGCTTTCCGCCGCCGCGATCACTGGCTTGGTTCAGCTGTTGCCTTATCATCTGTCACAGCAAGCCAAGTTGCGAGAAGTCCGAGCAGAAGTGAAGCGCTCCGAAGCGCGAGTCAAAAATTTGCACGCCGACTTTAGTCGGGCTAACGATCCCGGACAAGCTATGAGCGTTATGCGGGAGCAAAGCGCTTGGGTTGACCCAACTCAGCGTCAAATAGTCTGGCAAGATGGCGGCATGAAGGATGATAATTAGTCATTGGGCATCGGTTATTAGTTTGTGAACCAACTCAGTGGTTGACTATTTAGCTCGCCAATAAATAACAAATGACATAGGATAGACAAATCAAGCACTTAGGGGCTTCAATAGCTGGCTCATCCAAGTTTCAACCTTGCGGCGCAGAAGACCAGAAGCCCCTGAGTGTGGCAGCTTGCTAAAAGCGCGTTGATAATCAGCGATCGCACAATTCCAGTCACCGCGCAGATGATAGGTACGACCTCGTTCGGCATAGATACGATCTTCTAATCCACCCAGGATTAAAGCCATATCGAGATTTTCTAGTGCTAGATCGTAAAGCCCTAATTCACGGAACGTGATACCCTGGTTAATCCAGCAGCGAATATTGCCGGGATTGAGGTCAAGAGCCTTCTCGTAGTCGGTAAGGGCTTCTGCGACCTGTCCGAGAGATGCGTAGTAATTAGCGCGATTGTTGTAGGCGTTGTCCAATTCTGGATTGAGTTGTAGTGCCCTGTTATAGTCAGTGATCGCTTTTTCCAATTCGCCACTTTGGAAGTAAATCAACCCTCGGTTATTGTAGTCATCCGCACTCGTAGGGTTGCGACGAATTAGCTGGGTGAGCAACGCGATCGCACCCGTATAATCCCCCTGTTTGGCTTTGTTATGGGCACGAGAGCGTAGGCTTTGAGCTGACTGTTTCTGGCCCGTTTCGGATACCAGTTTGACAGGAGCTAAACGCCTTTGATTTTTACGGGGCATCGGTGACCATTGTCTATTTGGGTCTTTCCGGGTTACAAAAGTGTGAGCGTTCATATCTTCCTCAACAGTACCTGCGGCCTATCTAAAATCAACATTACGGCTTGCAGCACCCTACTGATTCGTCTCGGTGTGTCACTTACTAATGCGTCTTTGCTGCCTTAAAAAACACCCAGACTCTGGTTAGAGCTTTAGACATTCTTTAGAGGTCTACAGCACCGTTTTATCGCTTTCCTGAAAGGTTAACTCGTAGACGCTAGACATTCCTTCCCCCATTCGTAGGGTTCGCAAACCGAGTAGGTATGTAAGGCTTCAGAAATTGGCACAACAGTCCCGCAGGCATTTTTGCCAATTTACCCAACCTAGGAGCGTAAGGCTGTGCATTTTACAAGTTGGGCGGCTCCCTCCTACTTCCCATCTTTTTATCCGCCACCGGATAGATGCTGATAAAATGCAACCGAAGCCCTTGATTTGTCTGAGTTTTTTGCTCGTTAACTGAAATAACTTTATGGCAGTGGCAACGTCCTTGAATCACGCTCCCGATCTCTCAACCGATAGCTACCTAGTTGTTGGTTTAGCTACCTGCTTTCTTAAAGAAGATGGTGAAGTTCATCAAGTTAAAGTTATTGAACCCATCCCATCAGCCGCTTTAGAAGCCATCCTCAAAGGAATTCCCACGTCTTATTCGTTAGCTTGTGGAACAACTGTCGGTGAGTTGCTCGCTGGTGAAACGCTGCAAAAACCCGCTGAGTTTCCCCCAGAGGCACAGTTTTGCGATGAGTTCGCCACCCGTGCGATCGCGGCAGCACGTACCTACCAGAGTCGCCAAGAGGCGCAGTCCCATATCCCAGTTGGTACGACACGCAATGACTTCAATTACTCCACTGAACGCAAGCGGGTGCTAAATCAAACGCGAGTTGTCCGGAAGGAAGACGATATCAAACAGCACGAATATACTCACAAAGTTCTCTAGGCTAGTATGGCAATGCTAAAACTTTATGGTGGAGCCCGCAGTCGGGCATCAATTGTCCAGTGGTACCTAGAAGAACTGGGAGAACCTTACGAATTTATCCTGCTGGATATGCAAGCAGGTGTTCATCAGCAACCAGAATTTTTGGCAATTAACCCGATGGGGAAAGTCCCAGCGATCGGGGATGGGGATTTTAAACTTTGGGAGTCGGGGGCAATTCTGTTTTATTTAGCTCAAAAGTACGGCAAAATGCCCCAAGCTTTAGAAAAACAAGCAGAAATTTTCCAGTGGATTTTATTCGGCAACGCCACCTTGGGACCAGGAATTTTTGTGGAAGCCAGTCGGGAACGGGAGACACCCAAGTTGCTAATACCACTGAATCAAATCTTGGAAAAGCAGTCCTTCTTGCTAGGAAATGAATTTAGCGTGGCAGACGTAGCAGTTGGGTCAATTTTGGCTTATATCCCAATGATGTTGAAGCTTGACCTCAGCGAATACCCAGCCGTCGTAGACTATATCAAACGCCTTTCTGAACGCCCTGCGTTTCAAAAGGTAATGGGCGGACGTGGGTAAGGGTTTTAACCGTAGACTTTGTGCTTGCCTTATTGAAAAAATAAAAAGGGCAACCGCAAAGGATGCCCCTACTGGAAATTAGGGTTAGCGTTTACCTGAAACCGACAGCCGCCTGCCAGACGAAGGCTAGCAGCAAGAAGAAGACAGGAATAACCGGAAGGATGTCTACAAGGGGGTCAAAAATGGCATAGGCTTCCGGTAACTTCGCCAACAGCAGTGCAGCTTCCATGTTTAAATTTACCTTTCCAACACAGTTTTCAGAATTGACATGGATCTTAACACGAACGTGATCGGCTCGATCGCATATTGGGCGTTCTTTAAGATGCCATAAAGGACTCGAAGTGATTTATGTTGTCGTTTCCTATTGACAGAGATTCTCCTCTGTGATGGGAGACACTAGCTGTCTTAAAGATGTAAATCTACACAACGAATAGTATGGTCTGGCGGATATTGCAGTCATTCTTGGCACATTAGTGCTACTGTCCTTGGTGGCACGGGTGGGGGCAGGAACGTTGGTGAGCTTTGTGCCGCCGGATGTGGTGCCGGGAATCAGCCTCGACCCGCGTAATCTGCCCTACTACGCTGGGCGATCGACCCTGCGGATGTTCATCGCGCTGTTTGCCTCGACGCTGTTTACCTTAATTTATGGCTATGTGGCTGCTTACAGCCGTCGGGCTGAGCGAGTACTGATCCCGTTACTCGATATCTTGCAATCGGTTCCCGTGCTGGGCTTTTTGTCGATCACGGTGACAGGCTTCTGTATCAGTTGGCGGAGACGAAGTACCATCTGTGAAAACGAAGTTCCAGTGCATTGCTAGGCGATTTTACTTCTAGTTAATTTGACTCCCAAAACAACCGCTAGAAATAGAACACAGCATGATACTGCTACTAGTGTTTCTTCTATTTTCGGTGAGACAACTACGATAAATCCCTGCCCTTTAATCAAAGCAGAGAAGCTTGAGACACAGAATGGCATCAGATATAACCTGAATGTTTGCCAATGAACACTTTTGCCAGTCTTGCCAGAAGAAACACTGAACATTAACCCTGTACCAATTACAGCACTGATACCAATTGAATTAATCCATATCTTAAGCGAAGAATCAAAATAGAAATAAATTACTACAACATACCAAATGAGATAGCACCAGAGAATTGTTTTATCTAATTTGATTTCATAAAGATATTGAATTAACCCTTTCATATATCTAAAGTGCTTTTTTTATTTCACCTAACACCTGAAATTACCTGCTGTCGAATGCAGCTCGGTGGATTAAATGGTTAGGAATGGAGAGCCAAAGAATCTTCTAACGAGACAAGTTGATACCCCGCATCGGCTGGCGACACGACTGAAATAAAAACCAATGGCTCATCACCGTTGTTGAATACTCCATGCACACATCCGGTATGAGCGACTACTACATCCCCTGCAACGATCAGCTTCGTAGTGCCTGCTTTATCCAGATAATATTCCCCTCTCCCGGTCAAAACAGTCCAAGTATCTTGCCCGTTAGGATGGATGTGCGCGGGGATTTCCTGTCCCGGCTTGATGTACCAGGCTACAACGACGGCATTCTTGGATTCCGTAACGACTGAGCGAATAGGCTCCCCGTCCGTTGGCTGCAAAAATTTAGAACTGTTGAATATCCTGGTCGTACTCATCGAAATTTTTGGGTTGGAAACCCCGTCCTTCTAGAACGGCTTTACAGATTAATTTGTTATTCGCCACGAATTGTAGGATAAAAACTTACAATCTGTAGGCATTGCGTTCTGACACAATCGCTTGCCAGTTTTTAAACTATGCAAGCTAATTGCTTTTCTGTCGGGGTCTTTCTTCGTTGGTGACTCCTGCCAGCCCCCAACGTAGCAGAACCTATACTTAGGATGCTTAACGATTGAACCTCGCTTGAATCCCGCACTTAAAGTTCCGCCGTACCGAGGACGAATATGTCCTGGAGTATGTTGCAAGCGATGAAGTTGCCTGCGATGAAACTCAAGCGGAATAATCTCAATTAGTCTCGTGTTGTCAGGCTGGACATGTCCCTCGACATACCAATTAGCTAATACCCAAGAGTCAACACAATGAGCTTCAAACTTGTTTGCCAGCTTCTGTTTAGACTTTTTGACTCCTAGACTTTGACGCATTTCGTAAGTGTCGTTACCAGTTCTGGTTTCCAGTCTTGCCAATTTCTTTAGTTCACCGTAAAACCATTGCTTGCCAACTTCTAGCGGACTAAACATCAAATTCCACTTTTTGGAACCCTTCCATGTCTTAGCCTTTACATCCTCCATAACAAAGGTTGATATGGGGAACATTAAAGTTAGCCATTTGCAGATTCTTAGCTTCCACTGCCACCGTGCCTTAGTCGATGGGGGAATACGGGTTTTATTAACTAATCGATTGGCACGATTTTGACGACAGGGGGTATTGCGAAAGCGTCTTGCTCGTCGCATATTTCGTCTCACCTCCACATGGTCTTTCACCCAATCAACTGCATGAGTTTGGACATTAAGATATGTATGAGCTTGAGATTTGACAGTAAATGCTTCGCGCTTGCTTCCTGGGTCGATTCCTACCGCTATTGGTTGTCGGTTAGTATCAGACGGTTCTACGTTCAGTCGAACACAAAATACTCCTTTCTTCCAGAATGGCGTTGCCTTACCTGACTTAATCCAACGTCTTGCACGACTTGGAGTAGTAGGCATTAGTGGTCTATTTTCATTGTCTACAACTGGCATAAACATGCGATAAGCCCTATTTCTAGGTATATTCTTCCCTTCGCCGCTGACTGTCAGAGAGGTTAAAAACTAGGGAAGCATTCTTAACGTCTTGCGGGATACCACTCCCAGACAATTCAGCAATTGGCTAGACACTGTTTTAGTCCTGGATTAAGAAGGTGGTGAGTCTTCCTCTTCCAAGCCCTGCGGCTTTAGCCCAGGGTCAGTGACCTTTGTTCTCTTTTGGAAATAGACTACACCAGCAAGAACAGTGCCACTTCTGAGAGTTCTCTAGAACGCGATTGTCTCAGAGATCGCCAGAATCTTTCTGTATAAAATGCAGCTTTAGGTGGATAGACTACCAATTTCCATCAAGCTCAACCTCGCATAGTTCACAAGGACGAGTGGGATCGTCAACATCAACCACTAAATAAAGCCGATTTGTGTTCTCCCTAGAGGCACATACCCCTTCGACTTTACTGGTAAACAGAGCGCCATCCAGTGTGCGGAGTTCAATCCAACGGGCATCTGCATCCAGGATACCTAGCACCGATCCAGTCACCGCTCCATCTGAACTAGCATCAGGCGAATCCTCTGCGGTAGCTGAAAAAATCACCTTCTGTTGTGTCACAATCGCATCAGTGAAGGTCAAACGCAGCCCCTCTAAAGTGCCCAAGTCATACTGGCAAATCTGTTGCAGGTGGGGGACTGGCTTTTTATCTGGCTCTTGCAAATAAGCAGCGAGTTCGTCCCACACGAGATCGCACGTTGCATTTACGGGCAAACATCCTGCTTGCGGTTTGCCATTACCGCGATTGAAGAGACGAACCAAGCCATTGTGAAAGATTGCTGCTTCAATATTGAGTTCGCTGCCAGCAAACGCGATGTTGCGACGGAGTTGCTCGTATAGGGCTTTTACTTCTTTAAGGATAAGTGTTGAAGTATCTGCCTCCCGTAGGGTCACGATTTTCTCACGATAGGGAGTTGAGCCAGATCCGAAGGCGAGAAGCAGATCTCCATCCCCTGTGGGAACGGTAACACAGGCTTCCAAATCCAGTTTGAACCGCTTATTTCCGCGCAGATCGTCAAATTGGCGCAGTCCCCCTTCGCCTGCGGGTAAAGGAATAGCATCAACCTGAAGGCTATGCGGCTCAATCAGTACGAGGAAATTGGCATCATCTTGAATCAACGCCAGCTGATCGCCAAACCAAGTGAGACTAGAACCTGCTCGCACATGGGCTGGGCGATCGAGCGTAGGATCTGCGCCCTTGCTGTAACGAAGCGGTACGCTCTTAAGCACCGTAGCGTGCAGCGTAGGATCTCGCTCTGCACGAATGTATGAGGTCATAAAAGCATTCTCAAGTTTGGCTAGCAATCCTATTCTCTCATTGGTAATCTACGTGTTCTGCCTACAACGGTCTGGCTTACTCCAATCCGGGTACAATCCCAAAGGGAGGTGACAGCTATGACAACCACACGAGTTACGAATGATGTACTAATCGCCGTTGAGCAGGTGAGTAAGAGTTTTCCGCTGCCCGATGGCAAGGGCGAGTTTAAGGTTCTCCGCAACATTAACGTGAAAGTTCCTGCGGGTGAAGTGGTGGCGTTACTGGGACGCAGCGGCAGCGGTAAAAGTATGTTACTGCGAATCATGGCAGGCTTAATTCCTCCTAGTGAGGGCGAGGTGATTAGCAATGGAAAACGCCTGCGCGGTGCCAACGACGATGTGGCAATGGTGTTTCAGAGTTTCGCCCTACTGCCCTGGCTGACTGTACAGGAAAACGTCGAGTTGGGGCTGGATGCTAAGGGCGTTGGTCGAGACGAGAGACGGCAACGGGCACTGAAAGCCATTGACTTGGTGGGTTTGGATGGTTTTGAGAGTGCTTATCCTAAGGAGCTATCGGGAGGGATGAAGCAGCGGGTTGGCTTTGCACGAGCGTTTGTGCTGGAGCCAAAAGTGCTGTTTATGGATGAACCCTTCAGTGCGTTGGACGTTCTCACCTCTGAGAACCTGCGCGGTGA
>JALYGX010000461.1 GCA_030776905.1 Cyanobacteriota bacterium
GAGATTCCCTGCTCGATCGCTTCCAGCTTGTTAGCAAAACTCAGACGCATGGCGTTGTAGCCCTGATGATTTGGGAAACAGTACATACCGTCAGTTATAAAAACATTATGGGATAATGCTGCTTGACCTGAAGCTAGATACCTTATTGTATCCATCTGCAAACTGGATACTAGGGGTTCAGATACCCGACTTCTTAGAGGATACCGCTGGCGAATGGTGGGTAAGACCCCTCACCTCTTCAAGTTCAGACAACAAAAAGAGCTTCACAAGGGTGATTCCCCTGAAAGCGTAATGCAGCCAAGGTGCTTATACGAGTTTGAGCTTTAGGAATCTGATTGGATGAGGCAAAAAAACGACTTAAATTGATAGCACAAGCCGTGGCAACGTTCTGCAAATGGGTTTTCGCCAGTCCCCAATAGCGAGTTCGTCGTAAATCCAATCTACGCACAGCTTGGGAAATAGTGCCCTCAATTCCCGCTCGAAAGGCGTAACGGAGCTTAAATTCTTGGGAAAGTTGTTCTATTCGACGTGCAGCCAGCGCTTGATATTCCGCCTGAGGTCTCAGCTTCAATTTTCTGGGTGCCGAAGCCGATGAAGTACAATTATTTCTAACACTACAAGCTCCACAAGTATGGCGGTCAAACACCACCTCAACCAAGGGATTTCCATTGGTGTCATGAGAGTTTCGCCATAATCGACTCAAATGCCCTTGAGGACATTGAACAACTTGCTTGTCCCAATCAATGACAAAAGTAGAAACATCAAAACCCGTTTGGGACTTAGCTTGCTTTCCTCGTATCAACAGCCACCGGGCCAATCAGAGAAACCTGATAAATCTGATGACTTTCAACCAACTGATACGCATCAACGTAGGCGGCATCAACCAAATGCTCATCGGGCAGAAGATTTTTAGCCGCCAGCTTTTGATGAACAGTTGATGTTACTTCTCCATCCGGAGTTGTTGCAGATGTTGTTTCTACATTGGTAATTAGATTCGGACTTGTCTCGTCACAAGTCTCAGTGAAATGGACTTTATATCCTGTCCAATTCATTCCTCTTTTGCTACTATTTCTCGCTTCAATATCATAGGGCGATTCAATACAAATTGAGTTGGGGGGCAAGCCGCTGGACTCAGGATTCCGCCAAACCAATTGCTCATTGATAAATGTATACTGTTGTACCCACACACGCCTGAGGACTTCAACACTCCAGAGATGGTATACCTCTAATTCTTCATTTATTTGCCAGACTTGGTCTAATAAATAATGCCCGTCTAAACCGATTTGCCGCGCCAGTTGTTCCCGTTCGTTTTTCTTTTTTGGTAAGCGGTAATCATCAAAACGCCAACGGTAACGCTCATACCAATCCTCACTAATAATTTGTTTTAACCATTCGGGGGCAACTGTGGCAATTTCGTTGAGCGCTGCTCTTAAGGTTTCTCCTACCAACTCTAGACGATGCACTTGGCGTATTGCTGCTATCATTTGTGTCGAGTCTGTCCGTTGCTTTCCTCGATGCTTGATCAGATTTTTTTCTTGAAAGCGCAACAGCATTACATCTAACAGTTTGTTCGCTAACCCTTGCTCACTTAATCGATTGCGAAACTCACTCAACACACTTGAGTCAAATCCTGCATCTGTTAAATCTAGACCCAGTACGTATTTCCAATCAATTCTACTGCGGACTGCATCTGCCGCTTGACTATCACTTAGCCCCTCCGCAAATTGCATCACTGTTATTAATGCTAGCCTTGCTGGTGATATGGCTGATTTTCCGCACCGGGCTGGGTATAACTCCAAAAAATCACTATCTTTATATATCGTTCCTAATTCGTCATACATTTTCATGTATACATTTCCCTTCGGAAACGACGCACGCGCTATTCGTGCTGTTTCTTGCGGGACTTCCCAATGATTTTTTGGATGCAGTGTCATACCCAGACGATGTGGCTCACTCTACTGAAGGTATCTTCTTTCTCTTGGACGGCACGGCTCCTGAGGGGTGATACCCCCTATTCGCCAGCGGTATCCTATGAGAAGTCGGGTATCTCGCCTTCACTCAACTAGCTGACGTAGCATGGCGGCTAATCGTTCAGCGCTATCTGTGACAGCGAGAGAAGCGGCTTTTTCAGCCATTTGTTGCAGGATTTGAGGGGTTTGAAGTAAATTCAGTACCTTACTTTCCAAGAGTTCGGGTGTCAGTTCTGCCTGACGAAACACTAGAGCCGCACCAGCATCAGCAAAGCTAGCTGCATTAAAGGCTTGGTGGTCTTCAGCGGCGTAAGGGTAGGGAATCAAGATGGCTGGCGTATGGGTTATCGCCAACTCCGTCAACGTCCCAGAACCAGCGCGGCTAACGGCTAGATTGGCTCGTTGCAGGAGTCCTGCCATGTTGTCATAGAACGGCATCTGGATATATTGAGGGTGCTGGAGGCTTGTAGCGTCTGGGTCGTTTTCACCCGTCAGATGAACAATCCATGCGCCTGCATCAAACCAAACGGGGGCACATTGTCGTACCAATTTATTGACCGCGATCGCACCTTGGGAACCTCCCACCACTACAATCAACGGTACGTCTTCTGGAATTGGGAGGTCAAGTGTCTGGCTCTTTTGAAAACTAGAGCGCACAGGGGTTCCAACATAGACGGTTTTGGCGCTGGGTAGGTATTGGGACGTTGATTCAAATCCCAAAGCTACCGCGCTACACAAGGGACTGAAAAAGCGAGTGACTTTCCCCGGAATCGCATTGGATTCATGCAGAATAACGGGAACCCCCTGCCAACGTGCCGCAATAATCGCGGGGCCGGCGATGTAACCTCCTGTCGTGAAGACGCCATCAAATTTTTCGGTTTTAAGCAATTTCCGCACCAGATGCACGGAACTAACGAGTCGTCCCATGATGCGCAGCGTACCTAGACCCAAACGTTGTTGAAAGCCTTCTACAGGAATCGTGTGGAGGGGATACTGAGCAGGTACTAGCTCTTGTTCGAGTCGGTCGGGGACACCCAACCACTCGATTTTATAATCTGGCATTTGTTGAGCCATAGCGATCGCGGGAAATACGTGTCCTCCAGTGCCACTAGCAGCAATCAGCAATCGAATCGGTGGGTGATGCAAGGTTCCTCTTTCTCCTACAAGCAGCGCTACTCAAGAGCTAAAATCAAAAATCAGTGTAAATTGACGAATAATAGCATCCAAACTCTAAACATTTAGACGCTATTTTCTTCTATTAAACTATTCCCTACGATTCCCCCAATGCACAATCCGGCAAATTCACTCGCTAGGCTCTCCCAGTCTCTTCCCTCTATTGCTAAGTCCCGTTGTGTGGGATGGTCAGTAGTTTTGTTAACTGTGGGTTTAACGGCGGGATGGGCAGGAAACGCTCGTGCAGAAAGCCCTGCAACCGCACCGCCTCAGCTTAAGGATGCGCTGACGCAAATCGATGCCGCAGCGAATCGGCGCGATGCCCAAAGCTTGATGCAGTTTTATAGTGGTAATTTTAAAAATTCCGATGGCTTAACTCGCTCAGGCATGGAGCAAGCGTTGACTCAACTTTGGAAGCGTTACTCTCAGTTGACTTACCGCACAGAACTCCAAGATTGGAAGGCTGACGGCAATGCAATTGTTGCTGAAACGATTACGACTATTACAGGTACTCAGCAAAGTGAGGGTACACCGATGACACTCGAATCCACTTTGCGATCGCGTCAACGCTTGGAAAACCAAAAGATTGTTCAACAGAATATCTTGGCAGAGCGCACTCAGATCACTTCAGGAGCCAAGCCTCCTACTGTGCAAGTCAATTTACCCGACCAAGTGCGTGTCGGTCAGTCGTATAACTTTGATGTCATTGTTAAAGAGCCACTAGGGGATGATTTGCTGCTGGGTACGGCGATGGACGAACCGATTAAGCCAGAGCTTTACGCGAAACCATCTGAATTGAAGCTAGATTTACTACCAGCCGGAGGGATTTTTAAGTTGGGGAAAGCTCCTACGAACGAAGATAACCGTTGGCTTTCAGCCGTGCTGATTCGGGACGGTGGCTTGATCATGGTCACGCAGCGCTTACAGGTTGTAAAGTAACACGCTAGCGCTTCATATCATTTTTTAAGTCAATAAAGTACAGATTGTTTGTAGGGGGCACGGCTGTGCGCCCTTACAGCAGTTTTCCAACTACCCAGTTGAGCCAGAAATTTTTATGCTTTCAGTAAAAGATCGAATTGTTTTAATTACTGGTGCCAGCAGTGGTATTGGCGAAGCCTGTGCCAAAGTATTTGCTCAAGCTGGTGCAAAACTCATTCTGGCGGCGCGGCGTCAGGAGCGATTAAAAGAGCTAGCTGACCGACTTAGTAAGGACTATGCTTGTGAACTCTATCTGATGCCTTTGGATGTTTGCGATCGCTCTCAAGTCCAATCGGCACTCGACAACCTACCAACGCCTTGGTCAGCCGTCGATATCCTGATTAATAATGCTGGTCTGAGTCGAGGTTTGGATAAGGTTCATGAAGCTAGCATCCAAGACTGGGAGGAGATGATCGACACCAATATTAAGGGAGTACTGTACGTGACACGAGCGATTTTACCGGGGATGGTAAGTCGTGGCAGAGGTCATGTGATTAATCTTGGCTCGATTGCGGGTCATCAAACTTATCCAGGAGGCAGTGTCTACTGTGCGACTAAAGCGGCTGTTAAATCAATTTCTGAAGGCTTGAAGCAAGATTTATTGGGAACGCCAGTGCGAGTTACGTCTGTAGACCCCGGTATGGTGGAAACAGAGTTTAGCGATGTTCGATTTCGCGGCAATACAGAGCGGGCGAATAAAGTTTACCAAGGGTTGACCCCACTGACGCCAGATGATGTGGCTGATGTTATCTTTTTTTGTGCAACGCGAGCTGCCCATGTCAACATTAACGAAGTCATTATGATGCCCACCGATCAAGCGAGTGCAACACTATTCAATCGGCAAAGTTGAGCCGTTATTGGTGGTCAGAAAAACTTACCGTGTTGAACTGCTAAGATTTTTAGACAAACCTTACTCTTTTTAATAGATACCAGACCACCCAAAACTTCGTTAAAACTGTATTGGTGTCAATCGAGTAATAGCAATGGATAACATAGCTGCTTCTGGAGGTTCTGGGGTAACCCAGCTAACGGCGATTAACGCTGCGAAAATCCTTACAATTTTACTTCTGGTTATTTTTGCGTTGGTTTATGGCATCCAAGACCTGCGTCAACTACTCTACCTTTGCCTGCACATTAGTTATTGCCTGTGGTGGCTGCTGGAGCAGTGGCTTTATCCTCAGAGGCGGCAAATATTTAGTGAACCTGTAGGAGTGGTTGGCTTCATCTTCTCCTTACTATTCGTTGGGGGTTTTTATAGCCTACCTGGATATCTAGCTTTTACTAACTCAGAACCTCTATCGCCGATAGCTGTTGCTATAGCATTACCGCTTTTCATTTTTGGCACTCTAATTAATACCAGTGCTGACATCCAAAAGCTAACTGCCAAGCAATATGGAGCGGATTTAGTCAGTGATGGAATCTGGCGCTTTTCTCGTAATATCAACTATTTTGGTGATTTACTGCGCTATGTGAGCTTCAGTGTTGTGGCTGGGTCCATTTGGGCTTATACAGTACCTACTTTAATTGCTCTGCTTTACCTTCAACGCATTTTCCAGAAAGAGCAGTCTATGTCTGAGAAGTACCCAGGCTATCAAGAGTATCAGCAATCCAGCACCCGTCTGATTCCTTTTATCTGGTGACAACCAGCAGTCAATAGACATTTTAGAGCTAGCGATAGAGATGACCTTAGCCTGTTGGTAAGGTTAAACTACGAGCATAAGAAGATTGCTGATTCAGAACTTCAAATTTTAAGCTATGCCCTTGATTGCAGCAGAGGGTCAAAACTCTAAGCTTTCCCCTGAACCCTGGTTAGCTGTTAATCTCTCAATGTTTTTCCCTGGTATTGGACAGCTCTATGCTGGGGAGAGATTGAAGGGACTGGCGTTTATCGCTACTGAAGGAGTGCTAATAGCGATCGCGTTTTGGTCTCTATTCAGCCCTACTGGTAATACGCTTACTGGTCTTAGCTGCTTATGCCTTATTGGGATTATCTATATTTTCAGCTTATTTGATGCCTATGCTTGTGTAAATAAGCCGCTAAATGCTCAGACATCTGAGAAAATACCTCGAACGAATAAAGACCCGTGGTTTGCTGTTTTTCTGTCACGAATTTTACCAGGACTGGGTCATTTATATATTGAAAAAGTAGTCTTTGCTGCTATTATTCTGTCACTCGTTATTATTTTTTCCGGTCTTACAAGTATCTTTCCTCACCTACTGATATTTGTTCCAATTATTTCAGCCGTAGCTTGCTACCATACCTTCTTTGCCTTTCCTAAATCTCGAAGACCAGGGCAGCATCTAATTGCTGTTATTGCTTTGCTCGTCCTCACTTTTGGACTAGTTAGTAGCTATCTACCAAGTTGGATTCAGCAAAAAATCGAACTTTTTGAAATTCCTAGTAAGTCCATGTTACCCACACTCCAAGTAGAAGATAGGGTACTCGTCAATAAGTCCGAGGACTACTCACCCCAACGAGG
>JALYGX010000462.1 GCA_030776905.1 Cyanobacteriota bacterium
TCTCCCTCCAACGTGGCTATGACGTTTCAGACTATACGCTGTGCTGTTTTGGCGGTGCGGGTGGACAACACGCTTGCTTAATTGCCGATGCTTTGGGGATGAAGCAGGTATTTATTCATCCGTTTGCTGGAGTTTTGTCAGCTTACGGGATGGGTTTGGCAGATGTGCGAGTGTTGCGAGAACGGGCGGTAGAAGCCAAGCTGGATGAGGATTTGGTAGAGGTAGGAGCAAGGCATACCTCGTCGCTACAGCAGATGTTGCAGAACTTAGCGACAGCGGCAAAGCAGGAATTAAACCGCGACAACGTTAATGACGAGGAAGAGATTCAAATTTTTCGCAAGGTACATCTGCGCTATGAAGGCACAGATACGGCATTGATTGTCGATTTTGGCGATGTCGCGGCAATGAAGCAGCAGTTTGAACAGGCGCATCAGCAACAGTATGGCTTCATTGCACCAGAGAAGGGACTGATTGTTGAAGCGATTTCGGTTGAGGTGGTAGAAAAGACGTTTAACCCGGAAGAACCCGTAATTGAGCGTCAGACAGAGGCTAACCCAGAACCCGTAGCAACAGTTCAAATGTACACGGCAGGCGCATGGCACGAGACACCTGTATTTAAGCGAGAAGATTTACAACCGAGAGACTGCATTTGTGGTCCTACCCTGATTATCGAAGCAACTGGCACGAATGTCATTGAACCGGGTTGGCAAGCTGAGTTAACCCAGCACAATCATCTAGTCCTGAAGCGAATCCAACCCATCAATGAGAGTTTAGAGGTCGGCACTAAGGTCGATCCAGTGATATTAGAAATATTTAATAACCTATTTCGCTCAATTGCCGAGCAAATGGGCATCACTTTGCAAAACACCAGTTCCTCCGTCAACATCAAGGAACGTCTAGACTTTTCCTGCGCCATTTTCGACCAACAAGGACAGCTAGTTGCCAATGCACCCCATATCCCCGTGCATTTAGGTTCAATGAGCGAAAGTGTGGGCAGTTTAATTGAAGCACACGGCGATACTCTCAAACCAGGAGATGTTTATGTGCTGAACAACCCCTACAACGGCGGCACTCACCTTCCCGATATCACGGTGATTACCCCAGTCTTTGCACCCCCCCTTAATAAGGACGGGTTAGGGGAGGTTCCCCTCTTCTACGTCGCCTCGCGGGGACACCATGCGGATATCGGCGGCATTACCCCCGGTTCAATGCCTCCCAGCAGCACAACAGTGGAGGAGGAAGGGGTATTGTTAGACAACTTCCAGCTAGTCGATAAAGGTCATTTTCGGGAAAAAGAGTTAGCGGAAGTACTCTCATCGGGTGCTTACCCAGTTAGGAATTTGGCTCAAAACATTGCAGACTTGCAAGCGCAAATTGCCGCAAATGAGCGCGGCGTGCAAGAGTTGCGGCGGATGGTGAAACAGTACTCATTAGAGACTGTGCAAGCCTACATGGGTTATGTGCAGGATAATGCAGAGATATCAGTGCGTTGTGCGATCGCAAATCTAAAGGATGGCAGCTTCACCTCTAAACTAGATGATGGCAGTCAAATCCAGGTGGCGATTACCATTGACCGCAACAACCGCAACGCCAAGATTGATTTTACTGGCACTTCACCTCAGCTATCTAGCAATTTCAATGCCCCATCTGCTGTATGCAAGGCAGCAGTCCTCTATGTCTTCCGCACCTTAGTCAATGATGATATTCCTCTAAATGCGGGTTGCCTCAAACCATTGGAAATCATCATTCCCGAAGGCTGTATGTTGAATCCGCGTTATCCTGCTGCGGTAGTTGCGGGAAATGTGGAGACTTCCCAAGCAATTACCGATGCGTTGTATGGTGCGCTGGAAGTCCTGGCAGCGTCTCAGGGGACGATGAATAACTTTACCTTCGGCAATGGACGCTACCAATACTATGAAACCATCTGCGGAGGTTCCGGTGCGGGTGCTGATTTCGATGGCACGGATGCAGTCCACACTCACATGACCAATTCTCGCCTGACTGACCCTGAAGTTTTAGAGTGGCGGTTTCCCGTTCTGCTAGAAAGCTTCTCAATTCGTCCTAATAGTGGTGGTAATGGACATCATCGCGGCGGCAATGGCGTTATCCGTCGCCTGCGTTTCCTCGAACCCATGACGGCGGCAATTCTCTCCAGTCATCGTGTTGTGCCTCCCTATGGATTGCAGGGGGGTGAAGCTGGTGCTTTGGGACGAAATTATGTTCAACGTAGTGATGGAACTATTGAGGAATTAAGCAGTACTGCGGTTGCACAGATGAATGCAGGAGATGTGTTTGTCATTGAAACGCCTGGAGGTGGGGGATATGGTTCCCTCAATGCGTAGTGTCTTTTTGTACCCTTTCTAAAGGTAATAGTTTATGAAAATAGCAACTCCTGAACTGGCTGAACAACGAGTAATCTTGTCCAATATCAGTTGGCAAACGTTTGAGCAATTACTTAAAGAATTAGGAGATAAACGAGCGACACGACTGGCTTACAACGAAGGATTATTAGAGATAATGACACCTTTAGGTCTGCATGAGAATAGTAACCGCTTTATTGAAAGTCTGATTGGTGTAATTGCCGATGAGTTAAATCTAAATCTTAAAAGGTTTGGTTCTTTGACCTTGAAGCGAAAGAAAAAGTTAAAAGGCGCAGAACCTGACTCGTCTTACTATCTTCAAAATGAGCCACTTGTCCGAAGTAAGCAAGAAATTGACTTAGAGAATGACCCACCTCCAGATTTAGTGTTGGAAATCGATATCACCAGTGGTTCTCTAGATAAACGCCCAATTTATGCAGCAATTGGTGTCCCTGAACTTTGGCGTTATGACGGAAATAAATTGGAAGTTTTTGTTCTACAGAAATTAGATGGAGATTATCAACAAGTTACCCAGACTCCAGTTTTTCCTTGGATGCCTTTAGATGTTATTCCCCGGTTTATTCGCCAAAGTTTAGTAGATGGAGAGACGGCAACTTTACGCACTTTTCGTGCTTGGGTGAGAGAGGAGTTACCCTGTTAAGGTGTTATTAGATAAGCCTCACTTTATGCTTTCTATATTATCTTTTTGCTGCCTCTAGTTTCGCGCTTGTTGAAGTAACATCTTGTCAAACTCCTGACCGTCAGGTATATTTCCCCCAGAAAGTAATCGTTTGATAATAAGATTGGTACTTTTTTGAATAAGAAATAGCAATTCCTTAACGATTTCATCTGTCGTCAATCTCAAAGTTCCCATACTCTTACTCTTACCGCCGTGAACAAGCGCACTGCGCCTACTGTATGCGTCGTTTATCAATTGGGTAATACGACTTCGTTTTTCGTAGTCATTCTCGACAAAAACAGCACAGCGCAATCCGATTTTGTAACCAATTGCACCTTGCGAATCCCCGAAAAGAGCTTCCATTGCGATTAATAGATCAAGAAGCCGATCATCAGCTCTGTCTCGTTCCGCTGCGAAGTTTACCCGATCTACTGCCGTTTGTAACCGCACAGGGATTCTTCCAGATTTTATAGCTGTCAAGATTTCTATTAGAGCTGGCATATCAGTTTCAGAGAGAGCATAAGTTTGACTTATAGGAAAGCGTTGATTTATTTTACCCATGTGTGTGTTGACTACTGCTAATTGACCTGGATATTCTGGACGCATATAAGTATCTTGGCGCTCAACACGACCTTCTTTAAGCAGCCGTAACGCTGTTATTACCTCATCAAAAATTCTAGTAGTCGGAGTAAGAATTTGGACTTGCTTATTAATAGGAATCTGAAGTCGCTGCTCAAGCAGACATCTATTCATTACTAAATTGTCATTCTTGAGCAAACGGTGGTTTATTTGTAAAGTGTCATTCTGGAAAAATGCATCGTTTCGCTCGATAATTTGGACAATTTCATCATCAGTCAATTTTCGGAGTTGAATATCAGGCGAAAGAGTATAGCATTCAAAGTCACATTCAAGACCACGTACTACACTATAGACGACCATCTCCAAAATTGAATTATCCAAGAAACGTAGAAAGCTTTTAGCAAGTTGAATTGCCGATTGTTCTTCATATTTTAAATACTCTATTAAGCATAAATATTCTTTTAACAATAAAATTAAAATTCTATAGGGGTTAAGAAAATTCCCTTTTACATCCGAGCTTATAGAATATTTATGTTGTATTTTTTTATATCGAGCATCTTTCTCTAGAATCTCGGCAAAGTCATTGACTGGCAATAAATACTCATAAACTCCCTCTGTATCGAGAATATTTGAAAAGTTGGGTCTGGTAGAAGGAGATATCCCATAACCATTATCTTCTCTCTCAATTGTGAGTCTATTCCAACTATGATAGGTAGGTGGAATAACTGCTTGCAGTTGCTCAATCGAGAGTTTCAGAAAATTACAAATTATATTCTCATTCAACATAACCTTTTGGATTTAATCTTGGGAATACCTTGAAGAGTGTGCTTATTAAGGATCATACTTACCCTGATAGCTGCTGACTATCCAATAACACAGTAATACTAGCGTCATCCAGCGAAACTGTATATTTTGCAGGTTTCTTCAGCTTCAGTGCCACCGATGCGGATATGCAATGAGCCAAACCAAGCATAAAATCCAGGAATTAGAGCATCCATGCTGTACGCGATCGCTTTCAATTCCTTGCCAGAAATAGACCCAGATTTTTGTGATGAGGCTCTTTTGGGTTGCGATCGCTATCGTGAAAAGTTTCCATGCGACCTTTCAAGTGAATAGCTCTGTTGTTTATCTTATCAACCTTCCAATGATGCGATCGCCTCTGGCAACCCGTCAGTAGATGAGAAGCGCGATCGCACCCTAACCCCTGCGCAGATGAAAAACGCGATCGCTTCTCCATCTCTCAGCCTCACTCTCCTCTAGAGACACCCCAAGGCTCACTTAAAAACTTAGCTGGGAGAGTGAGACTTCTACCCATTAATATTAAATATTGGGAAATATTAGCTAATTCAACGACTGTACTGGTCTAACAAAGCTACTGTTAGCGCGAACAAAACAATTTTTGGGCGCTCCCTTATCAAAACTTCTTTTAACAAATATCCAAGGTTTGTTTCTGTTGTCCTTTAGGATGCCAAATCCTGCTGGCCCAAGCTCGATTTCAAAATTCTGTCCTCGCTTGAAGATGCCAACTACAGGCCAATCAACAATATTTAGCCTCATGCTACTACGCGGATCGATTATTTGCTCATATGAATATTTACCCATACGACAGCTCA
>JALYGX010000463.1 GCA_030776905.1 Cyanobacteriota bacterium
AGTTTTTATTGTCCGCATCTGAACCATGATAGACTTTGGTCAATTGCTTGTTGAGAAAAGAGAAATAATAATAGAGCGATGGGTTGAAGACGTTCGTCAGGATAGCCGTATCGAAAGTGCCGACGATTTATCCCGCCCAGCTATAGAAAATCATCTTTCCCACGTACTAGGGGCAATGGCAACTGTGCTTTCCCAGTTTCAGGAGAGCGAGATTCAGCCGATAGTGCAGGCAAGTTTACATCATGGTGTGCTGCGAGCCGAACAAGGTTTCGATCCAGCAGAAGTTGCACGAGAGTATCGTTTGCTGCGCCAGACAATATTCTCCGTACTAGAAGCGCACCTGTTGGCAGGAACAGCCGCAGAAGGCATTCGAGTTGTACGTCTAATTGACACTGTAATCGATGAAGCGATCGGTCAGTGTTTTAAAAGTTATGTGGATGAGCGCTTGCAAGAACTACATCATTTGCAAAATCAGCTCACACGTACTAATCAGGAGTTGACTCGTCTAGTTCGCGCTAATCAAGACAACCTCTCGGTGCTGGCGCACGAATTAAAAACGCCCTTAAACTCAATTATTGGTTACTCGGAGCTATTTTTGCGCCAGCAAGGACGAAGCTCACAGGCGAAAGACAATTTACCCAAACTAGAACATATTGAACGAGTGCTACGCAATGGTCGCCAGTTATTACGTTTAGTCAACGATACATTAGAACTTTCCAGAGCCGACGGAGGCAAGATGCAATTGCGCCTGCTTTCAACGAATGTGCGTTCTTTAATCAGCAGTGTGACAGAAGTCTTAGAGGCGTTGGCGCTCTCAAAAGAGTTACAACTGGTAGTAGATTGCTCTCTAGCTCCCGATCGCATTTTGACAGACCCTTTGCGATTACAGCAGATTGTGACCAATCTCCTGAGTAATGCCATTCGTTACACTCAAAAAGGCTCGATTCGATTAACCTGCCAGATATTAAACGAGAACCAATGGGCGATCGCGGTTGCTGATACAGGGCAGGGAATTGCCCCAGAAGACCAAGTTCGTATCTTTGAACCCTTCTTTCGAGTTGGCTCAAGCGAACAGCCCTACCTTCCCGACAGTACGGGTTTGGGTTTAGCGATCGTATCGCGGTTGGTCAAACTGCTGCAAGGCAAAATTGAGCTAGTTTCCCAACTGGGGTTAGGCTCTACCTTCACTGTCATTTTTCCCTTGGAAATTAAGACTTTAGACCTAGACATGGCTGTATCAATGGCAAATGCAAATTCCCCTGAACCATGAGACTAAAAAAACTATAAGATTTAGGACTGCCAAAATCTCGATTGCCATAAATTCATCATCATTTCACCAGCCATGAATAGGTTGGTAGCGGTTCAGCAATTCCCTTGAAAGATAGGGTGATTGCCGAAAAGAATGTCTGCATATTATCGAGTTTTTCAAAGGTATTTCGGTCGATGAGAATCTCGCCGGAACGCGCCTGACCTTCAAGGCGGGCAGCTAGATTAACATGGTGACCGATCGCCGTAAAAGTTCTCCGGTCTTTACTACCGAGTATACCCAAGGCAACTGGCCCGGAAGCGATACCGATGCCGATTTTGAAGGTTGAACCGTTGTCTGCTTGCAGCCTTTTACTAACATCGCTTACACCCGCCATCATCCCTAATGCTGCCTTTATAGCTTGTTTTGGGGCAGATTCCCTTGTAGGAAGAACGCCAAAGATACCCATGACCGCATCTCCAATCAGCTTATCCACCATGCCAGCTTCATCGAGAATCGGCTGGATCATAGCCGGGAGGTATAAGTTCAGTGTTTTAAACACTATCTCAGGAGCGTTCTTTTCACTATAGGGTGTGAATCCACGGATATCCGCAAACAGAATAGTCACATGCTTGCGTTCTCCTTCCTGATGAAGGGTCAAGACGCCTTGGGCTAGACTTTCAGCAACATTTTTTCCGAGGTATTGGTTTAATAACTTAGATTGTTTTTCCTTAATCAGGCTCAACTCGTTCCCTTTTTGTTGAACCTCACTCTGCTGCATTTCGTCCAAGGTTGCATCTAGCAGCAACACCCAGTCTCCTTCATCACCGGGAAAAATATGGATATTGGCAGAAAGTCCATACTCCGTTTTTATGTATGGGAGAAACATAGGAGAATCTTCCAAAGGAAGAAGACCTTGCAGAAAAAAGAGCTTCTCTTCTACACGCTCCCCTTTTTGCAGGTTTGTAATTCCATAGACTTCCAGTTCCCCTCCCCAATCTGACAGACCACCGTCTTTTTCTATTAGGAGATAAGCCGCAGAGCGGTTTTCAACACTTAGGCTATAGATATAATCAAGAACCGGACGAGGGAGGTTAAGCATTTATCACTCCACCATTTTCTTAGCAAGGTTGAGGAAGGCTTCTTCCACACCTAACCCTGTTTTTGCGCTCCCTTGAATGACGATCCAACCCCTTTTTGAGATTTCTTCCATAGCAGCGGAATCAAGCTCCCATTCATCCCTTAAATCTGATTTATTCAGGATGACAATAAATGGCGCTGTCCCAACAGTTTCTTCTATGATTTGCTGGAGAGAAAAAGCCTTCTCAAGGGTAGCGCGGCGCGTCCCATCTACTACTAAAAGATAACCCGATAAGCCTCGTAAGTAGGACAACCGCAGCTTTTGAAAGTCATCTTCTCCCTGGACATCCCAAAGGAGAAGATTCACTTCCCGATCTTCTAGATTTAGTGATTTTTTATCAATCTTTACGCCTACAGTAGATTGGTAGCTCTCAGAGTAAATACTCTTGACAAAACGCGCCACAAGACTCGTTTTGCCAGTGGCAAAGGCTCCCACCATGCAGACTTTTTTCTGAATCATCGCTGGAGAGTACTTGAGTTCGGTTTATCTGTAATTGTTATTTTGAAAGTTACGCTTCGGTTAATTTCTGGCTCCTGTACGCCAAACTCGTTTTTTACAGGTTCTGCTGTACCTACACCCACCGCCTCAAAATTGGTCGGATTAAATCCTTTGGAGACTAAAGTAGACCGAATGGCATCAGCACGCGCTTGGCTAAGTGTCATATTGGCATCCACCGTCCCTTGCTCATCTGTGTGTCCGACAATTTTAATTCGGACATCCTTGTTCAAAGATAGAGCAGAACTGAAGAGTTTTTCAATTTCTTGAGTCAGTTTCGCTAATATGTCCTCCTGATTGGGTGTAAGTTCTATGGTTGCCTGGGCAAACCGGATTATTTGTTTTTCAATTTGTTTTTGGCTGGACTCCAGTTGCCTTAAATCCGGAGCGATGAGATTCTCCTCGTTGTACTTAGTAATGCCGGGAATGAACTGTACCCGTTGTCGGGTTTCGGCAATCCATTGATGAGGGGCGGAGCCTTTTGCATAGAGAATGCTGTTTTTATCTACTGAGAGCGATACAGTTTTAGGAGGTTGGAGTAACTGTTTGGCTCTAGCGGCGAGCAGGGTGGGATGGAGCGAAAGGTAAGGCTCCCACTGACTTACCACGGCTTTGGGATTAACCTGTGCTTTTTGCAAGACTACCATCGGATCGGCTGCCAATGGATCGCGTAGCCCCCAAATAAAATATTTGCCTCCTTGTTTTTCTACCCTAGTGATGACAATTCCCGGATGGTCTTTCAGGTTCTCCAGATAAGCTGTCCAGCGCAGGTTATCTCGAATCAAAAAACCCACCCAGCTTGCCAGTCCAACTCCTGCAGCTCCTAAGCAAATCCATACAAGAGGAGAAGGTTTTTGCTTTTTGAATTCATACTGAGCCTGTAGGCAAGCTTCAAGCTCTGGTTTGGCTGCGGCAAAACTCGTAGTATCTCCATCGAAAGCATCAAGTGCGCTGCTTTGCGTCAAATGAATTCTTTCGATCGCATCTTGAAAAACTGACCTTAATTTTTGGGGAGCGCTTCCCCGAATCACGCCTGCCAATATCGCCTGCGAACCTTGCTCGATCCAAAGGGTAAGTTCCCCAAACTGCAAGGTATCGAGAGAATCGTCTTTTTCTACGCCGAACGAGTCTTGAACAAAATTCCGGATAGCTGTCAACATGGCTGAAACTAGGTCGGCATCCTGAGCGGCTACTGTCGGAGCGACTACATGCTGAAGCACTAATCCAGTTTCTTTATGAATTAGGAAAATTTGTTCGACTCGGTAGAGAAGGGTATGTAGAAGTACAATCTCCGCGAAGGGTTTCCCTGTCGATAGGGCTTCTAACCTCCATTTCAAGCTTTGGTTAGAAAAGCCGTACTCAAGCGTTTGGTTGAGCGTTTGGGTCATCTCACTAATGACGGCGGCAACCGCTTTTCGGATACCTGACCCCAGAGCGGGAAAAATCGCAGTGGCAATAATATCGGCGTCTCTTCTAACGGAAGCTTGGATGGCATTTTCCACCGTAGCCAGCAAGGCTTCAGTAAGCTCTTCATCTGGGACGGGTCGCTTGGCGATCGCTTCTGCAAGCATTTGGCTTAAATCTTCTGCATTAAGCTTGAGGTTCTCCGAAATCTCCTGCACTTGGCTAGGTTGGATTAGCTCGGACTCCAAGAGTATATGACCGGGTTGAACCGTCTCCTCATTGGCGGTCGAACGATTAATGTCGGGAACCTCGTTAGAAGCGCCATTGGTTGAAGAACCAGTCATGGCTCCAATTCCCTAATTTGTGTATTAAACGAGACATTAATAGGGGTATCGCTCATCAAGCAGGGTTACCAATCAAGTCATCTGGAATTCCCAAGATCACTGTAAGTTTATATTCACGAGAACCAGGAGTGTATGCAGGGTGTTCCCAATCAATCGGAGATGGGGGGTCTGACCCCTCACCAGTATCATTGTATTTGATGTATGGGTCAATTGAGAGGGGCAGCTACTCAGCAGCGAGGATTAGAAGCCGAGAACCCTAGCACAAATACTTTGGCTTCGACAGCAAAAAGACCTGCTGAAACGGCTGAGAAAACAAGCTACAAGACTTATTTTACCTGTCCCCAAGGCTCCCACTATGCCGACTTTTTTCTAGATTGCGGTTAGCGAGTCCTTGAGTTCGGTGTAGGAGCGATCGCTATCTGAAAAAATACGCGGCGGTTGATTTATGGCTTGTGTACTCCAAACTTGTTTTTCAAAGGTTCTACTAAATTGAAGTGCCATAAGCTCACGTACTATTGAATTAGTGAAAATTGTGTAAAATGACCCCGACGCTTAGTATTACACCAGCAACCACGGCATTCCCGCTCACAGCAGTTGTGGGGCAAGAAGCGATTAAACTTGCCCTATTACTGGCAGCAGTCGATCCGGGTTTAGGGGGAGTAGCGATCGCAGGTCGTCGCGGCACCGCTAAATCCGTTATGGCACGCGCTCTTCATGGCTTGCTGCCACCCATTGAAGTGGTTAAAGATTCTCTATGTAACTGCGACCCTACCAAGCCTCAAGAATGGGATGACCTACTATTAGCAGAAGCCATTAACCCAGCAGAACTCCCTACAAAAGTGATACCTGCTCCCTTTGTGCAAATTCCCTTGGGAGTGACAGAAGACCGACTCTTGGGGTCCGTAGATGTTGAGCAGTCCGTGAAACGAGGGGAACCCGTATTTCAACCGGGACTGCTGGCACAGGCACATCGAGGCGTCCTGTATGTGGATGAAATTAATCTACTGGATGACCAAATCAGCAACCAACTCCTGACCGTTCTTACGGACGGACGCAATTTAATTGAGCGAGAAGGCATCAGCTTTCAACATCCCTGTAAGCCTTTGTTGATTGCGACTTACAACCCAGAAGAGGGAACGCTGCGGGAACATTTGCTCGATCGAATTGCGATCGCTCTTTCTGCGGATGGTGTTTTAGGATTGGATGATCGGGTACAAGCTGTAGACCAAGTGATTCAATACAGTAGCTCCCCCCAGCAATTTCTCAACCAGTACAACGAAGACACCGATAACGTCAAAACTCAAATTATCCTGGCGCGGGAATGGCTCAAAGATGTCCGCATCACCCACGAGCAAATCGCCTATCTCGTTGAAGAAGCTATCCGAGGCGGCGTTCAAGGACATCGCGCCGAGTTATTTGCTTCGCGGGTTGCTAAAGCGGCAGCAGCGCTTGAGGGACGCACCGATGTAATTGCTGAAGACTTGCGTCGTGCAGTGGAATTGGTGATTGTGCCGCGCTCAACTATCGTGCAGACACCACCGGACGAACCACCGCCACCACCACCGCCACCACCTCAAGATGAATCCCAGCAAGAGCAGGAGGAACAGGAGGAAAAGGACGAAGAGGACGACCCAGAAGAACCAGAACAGGAGCCGCCCAGCCTCCCAGAAGAATTTATCTTCGATCCAGAGGGTGTCATCCTTGACCCTAGTGTTCTCTTCTTTGCTCAGATGGCGCAGCGGCAAGGCAAGTCGGGAAGCCGCAACATCATCTTCTCGGAAGACCGAGGGCGCTATGTTAAACCCATGTTGCCTAAAGGCAAGGTGCGACGAATTGCCGTTGATGCCACGCTTCGGGCAGCAGCCCCCTATCAAAAAGCACGGCGCGAACGTCAGCCAAATCGTCGGGTAATTGTGGAGGGGGGAGATATTCGGTCGAAGCGGTTAGCCAGAAAAGCTGGGGCGCTGGTTGTGTTTGTGGTGGATGCCTCTGGTTCGATGGCGCTTAACCGGATGCAATCGGCTAAGGGGGCGGTGTTAAGGCTGCTGACAGAAGCGTATCAAAACCGTGACCAAGTCTCGCTAATTCCTTTCCGGGGAGAACAGGCAGAGGTGTTGTTGCCACCTACTCGTTCCATTGCCTCGGCACGCCGACGTTTGGAGCGAATGCCGTGCGGTGGGGGTTCGCCCTTGGCTCATGGATTGACTCAGGCTGTCAGAGTTGGGACGAATGCTCAAATGTCTGGGGATATCGGTCAGGTGGTAATTGTGGCGATTACCGATGGACGGGGGAATATTCCCTTAGCGCGTTCTCTCGGTGAGCCAATCGAGGAAGGGGAAAAGCCGGATATTAAGGCGGAACTGCTGGATATTGCTAGCCGAATTCGGGCGTTGGGAATTAAGTTGTTGGTAATTGATACGGAGAATAAGTTCGTCTCTACTGGATTTGCTAAGGAACTCGCCAAGCAAGCCGGTGGAAAGTACTACCACTTACCGAAGGCGAACGATCAAGCGATCGCAGCTATGACTAAAGGAGCGATCGCTGATTTAAAATCTCGGTAACCATCCCTTCAAAAACCAACGGCTGATTCTGTTGACTCTTGCTCGTGCCAAAGCGCGTCCCAGTGTTTTGTCCAGAGTTTGCACAAAAATGGCTGGTAGTTATCGTCATACTGCTTTTTGTGCTTTTTGTTGTCTTCTTCAATCGCAAGCCACAATGAGCG
>JALYGX010000464.1 GCA_030776905.1 Cyanobacteriota bacterium
TCGTCCATCTTGCGAGAGCGCAGTAACTTGACCCAACCCAGTATTGGGTTGAGAGGGGAACGAAGTTCGTGAGAGAGTACCGCCAGGAACTCATCCTTGAGACGATTGGCTGATTCGGCTGCACTGCGTGCCGCTTGCTCTAGTTTCAGGAGGCGATCGCGTTCGGCTTCAGCTTGCTTGCGATCGGTTACATCCAATACCAAGGACAACACTGATACAAAATTGCCAGCTTCATCAAATAAAGCCGAGTTGTACCACTCACAATCGACAACTGAGCCGTTCTTGGTGTAGGTGCGGTTGTAGCAAATATTCTGTTTTTCCTCTCCGTTGAATAAACGCGCTCTGGAGTTCTGGACAGCTTCTACATCCTCAACAAAGATGCCCTGCCAATCCTGACCAATCACTTCCTCAGTCCGCCACCCAAAGATTCTCTCAGCGGCTTTTGACCATCGCGTGACTCCAAAGTCTCGATCTCGCTCGATCACCGCTAAGGGGGTGTTTTCAAAATGGAAGTTCAGCTTCTGGAGAGCATCTTGCAGTGCCTCTTCTACTTGCTTGCGCTGGGTGATATTTTCAAACGCCAATCCGATGCAGTGATTGGGCAGAGGAAAGGCTTTTAGTGAAAAGATACCCTGCGCCACTCCTTCATCGCTGTAACGCACTTCTCCTAGGTCTTTGGCTTGCCCAGTCCGAACGACTTCCACATAATCTAAAAGCATTTGCGTTTCCAACAGAGCTGGAAAACTCTCAGCCAGCGTCATGCCGTTGAGCGCTTCCAAGTCTATCCCTATCAACTCGCTAGCAGCCGGATTTGCAGTAAGCAACCGGAAAGAGCCTGGGTCATTTAAATCTTGCAGTTGCCAGACTGACAATCCCACTTGGGCGTTTTTGACGACATCTGCATAGAGCTGAATCCGTTCCTGTGCCTGCTTGCGTTCTGTGATGTCGTAGAACGTAACAACGGCGGCGACAATGCCCCCTTGAGCATCGCGAATCGGGCTAGAGTCCACCAATAGCGTTCTGCGAATGCCATCATCACACAGACAATCAATTTCTTCGGCTTTGACTACTTCTCCGGTTCTGACAGACCGTGCTAAAGGCGTTTCCTCTGGAGCGTAGGGTCGAGCATCTGAGGAAAAAAGCTGGTAACTAGTATAGTTTTCTACCCGTTCAGCTACTGGGTAGGAACCGTGCAGTATTTTCTGTACCTGCTCGTTCTTCAGTACGATACGCCCTGAAGGAGCCTCAGCAACTATCAAACCAGCAGGTATTTGCTGCAACACGGCTTCTAGGAGTCTTTGCTTGGATGCCAATTCCTCCACTAGCCGAGTTTGTTCCCGTTCAGATTGTCTGCGTTCGCTGATGTCCTCTATCAAGCCTTCAATAATCGTTTGACCTTGGCTAGTATTCAACGTCTGACTCAAACGCACCCAAATCGGGCTACCGTCAGCACGTTGCAACTGCACCTCTCGCTCCTGAATTTGCCTGTTCGTCTTCAGTTCGTCTAGAAGTTGGGCATAGTCTTCGGGTTGAAAATAAGGTTCGAGCGATCGCATTGTCGGAGCGTCTGACTCCTCGTTCAGCCCAAGCAAGCGGAAGAAGGCTGGGTTCCCTTCTAGTAACAACCCATCTAAGGATTGACGAAAGACACCGACGTTCAATTGATTGAGCAGACCCTGTAAGCGGTTCTCTAGACCCTTGACTTTACGATTTGTTTGGGCTTTTTCCCATGCCAAGTGTACTGCTGTTGCCAAACGAATATAGTGCTTAGGAGACTTAATCACATAATCCTCTAAGCCCGCTTTCATGGCTTCTACAGCAATTTCCTGAGTGCCACTATTGGTAAACATAATGACAGGACAGTCAGGATAACGGTCTTTGATGGTACGCAGTACTGTCAACCCGTCACTCCAGCGTAGTTGGTAATCCGTAATCACCAAATCAAATTGACCCGTTTCCAGCACCAACGTTAAGTCGTCTGCCTTGACAACTTCCTGTACTTGGAGAGTCGGAAACTCTTTTTCTAAGGCACGGATGGCTAGCAGGCGATCCTGTGGGTTGTCATCGATTAAAAGGATGCGTAACATCTAGCTGCTAGTTTGTCTTTATGAGGGCTAACCAAAGCACAATGTAGATTTTGGCTGGTCAGAGATTGACTTTTTTCACTTTTTGTCGTTTATGGTTCAGGGCAATGAACAATCAACCATGAACAGCTCGACAAATTTTTCGGACAACTGTTAAGCCGTTTCCACTTGTGGCTTCTCGTTGAAAATAAGCCAGTGCATGTTGAGCGTCTTCACAATGTCTACCAAATTATCAAACGCCACAGGTTTAACCATGTAAGCATTTACACCCAGATCGTAGACATTATTAATATCAGCGTACTCTTTAGAAGAAGTTAGCACCACAACAGGTAAGCGCTTTAGCTGTGGCTGCTGTCGTAACCATGCTAATACCTCTGCACCCGACTTACGGGGTAATTTCAGGTCTAGCAGAATGAGGACGGGTAAGGGGTAGTGAAGGCGATCGCCATAAGGTTCTTCACCAGACAAGTAATGAACGGCTGCCTCTCCATCTTTCACTACTTGCAGGGGAATCGTGAGATTAGCCTTGCGAAACGCTCGTTGTATCAAAAGGACATCTTGAGGATTATCCTCTACTAGCAAAATTATGTCATGTTCTCTATTCATGATATCTCTGGCACTTTTGGCAAATCTATCCAAAATCGACTCCCCTCGCCCGCTTGGGATTGCACTCCCACTCGACCGCCCATGCGTTCTAACCCTCTGCGGACAATTGCTAAACCGATGCCAGTGCCAGGATAAATCTCGCTACCGTGCAAGCGCTCGAAGACGTTGAAGATACGCTTTTGAGCTTCTAGAGTAATACCAATTCCATTGTCTTCTACCCACAAGCGGATTTTTGCTGGAAAATTTTGGCGGGAGGATTCTTCTGCTTCCCCTCTCCCTATGTCCTGAACCCACACCCGCACCTGCGGCTGTACGCCCGCTGCCACAAATTTAATCGCGTTTGTTAGCAGATTTGTTACAACTTGAACCAGGATAAGACGATTTCCCATCACTTGGGGTAAAGGTTTCTCGACTATTACCTGAGCCTGTCGCTGTCGCAATTCTGGCTCTAGTTGAGTGATGACTTCTGTAACGACGGAGGCTAAATCCGTCGGCTGGAGGGGAATTTCTGTTCGGCTGAGACGGCTGTAGGCTAGTAACTCCTGGATGAAGGTGTCCGTCTGCTGGGTAACATGAAAAATTCGCTGGGTATAGTCTCGCCCGACAGGCGGTAACTGAGTGCTGTAGTCCTCTAGCAAGGCTTGGGCTAACCCTTGAATAGAACGCAATGGTTCGCGCAAGTCATGGGACACTGAATAGGCAAAGGCTTCCAAGTCCTGATTGGCTACTGCTAAGAGCTGATTCGTTGTTTCTAGCTCTTGCGTGCGCTCTTTGACTCGTTGTTCCAGCGTCTCGTTAAGTTGCCGAATTTCTGCTTCTGCCTGCTTTCGACCAGTAATATCTTCTACTAAGCCATCAACAATAGTTTCCCCATCAATGGTGTTGAGGGCAATCGTTAACAATGTCCAGATAGACGTGCCGTCAGCACGATGAAACTGTACCTCTCGCTCTTGGTGTTCGGGTGAGGAGGCATTTTGAACTTGCAAATTAATTTCTTCCAGATTTACTAAATGGCTTAGACTTGCCTCAGACAATGTATTTACCCCTAACAAGCGCAGAAAAGCTGGGTTGCTTTCTAGTAGCTGTCCCTTCAAGGTAGAACGAAAGACACCAAGGTTCAACTGATTGAGTAAAGACTGGAGGCGGATTTCCAAACGGGCAGCGCGTTGCTGGGTTTCAGCTCGTTCTAAGGTGGCTCGCACAGCCGCCGCCAGACGAAAGTAGTGATTAGGTGCTTTGAGGATATAGTCATCTAATCCGGACTTCATCGCCTCAACCGCAATCTCCTCACTACCCGTGTTCGTGAACATGACTGTGGGGCAATTGGGGTAGCGTTTTTTAATCGTGTGTAGAATTTCCAGCCCATTGCTCCAGCCCACTTGGTAGTCTGTAACCACTACGTCAAAGTGACCCGCTATAACGGCTCGCTCGAAGCCTTTTGCCTCCTTAATTTCCTCTACTTCGAGGTGAGGAAATTCTCGCTTCAGCTCTCGGATAGCCAGGATGCGATCGCTTGGGTTGTCATCAATAATCAGAAGCCGGAGCGATCGATTCATCAGGGAAAAATGGATAGCTAACAGTGAAAACAGGACACACAACTATCTTCTCTGTGACATCTCCAGACGCTCACCCGATAGGGTAGAGCGCTGGCTTCCCAAGATTGCTCCTAGGAGTTCCTGTCTCAAAGGGTAGTAACTAGACATTGCTGCCCCCGTCCCTTCCCCTCCACAGGCAATTTTATCCACCATTTGTCCAACGGCAGAAAGACCACGTTTAACAATCACTTGACCACTGGCAATATCTCTAGGCTTGGTTGAACCACATTCAGGACATTCATGTATTCTCAAACTCAGGTCTTTTTTTACGGATGCCCCACAATCGGGACACTCTTGAGATG
>JALYGX010000465.1 GCA_030776905.1 Cyanobacteriota bacterium
CTACCAGGCTGCATCAACCCCCAACATGGATAAGCTCGGATTAGGTGAACGTCGTTACAGCTATGCTTCTTGGACCTCGCCTTCCCACTATGCTCTACTGATGGGGATGGTTCCCCACACCAGTCCACGAGGCGTTTTTGCCTCTGAGGTATACAAGCATGAATTTGCCAAATGGGTGGATAGGCTAGGAATTCCTAACTTGTCGTTTAAGACCTTTGTCCCTCAACTTTCTTTACCCAAGGTGCTAAAAGATCATGGCTATCAAACAATTGGTCGGGTTTCCCTACCAGTTCTTAACCAATTTACTAGTATTAATAAATACTTTGATGACTATAAACTGATGGCGAATCATAATGATTTCGCTACGATGGTGAGTGAGGTTGAATTTCCCGATTCAAACCCAAGATTTTACTTTTTCAATTTAGGTGAAACTCACTATCCTTATATGCTTCAAGGTGAAAATTTACCTCACATATCCGGAGTGCATGGTGTCTTTAAAAAGATGGATGAATTTTTGCTAGCAGATAAGCAACAAGAAGAAAATACTTCCTTTTTTGAGCCAGAGGAAATGCAACGTTTACACCAGCAGCAGATTAAATGTGTTGAATATATAGACGGGCTGCTGGGGGACTTATTCAGTAAATGTCCTCCCAACACCCACCTGATAATAACCGCCGATCATGGAGAGTTATTTGGCGAAGACGGTTATTTTGGGCATGGCCCAGTGATGCATGAAAAATGCTTTGAAGTCCCTTTTTTGGAGGGATTATGTCCCTAAAATTCCATCATGACCTTACCCTCAACTCTTTGGGAGAAAACTGAGAAGGTCACCGGATTTTACCTCCTGTCATAGGGAGATAGCCTAATTCTCGTAGCTTTGCTAAAACTTTGGATACGCTCTCTTCCAGGCTTTCTAAGTCAGTTCTACATTCCACTTCCGGATTTATAGGTGGTTCGTATGGATCGTCAATTCCCGTAAAGTTTTTAATTTCTCCAGCGCGAGCCTTCTTATACAACCCTTTGACATCTCGTTGTTCGCAGACTTCCAAAGGTGCATTAACATACACTTCTACAAAATTACCAATTCGCTCCCGGACTTCTTGGCGAATTTCCTGGTATGGGGATATTGCTGACACCAAAACGATAACTTGGTTGCGAGTCAACAGACCTGCTACAAAACCAACACGGCGAATGTTTTCGTCCCGGTCTTCCTTGCTGAATCCTAAACCCTTAGTCAAGTTCTGGCGCACCACATCGCCGTCTAAAATTTCAACGTTGTAACTATAAGACTTTAGCTCTTTGTCTACAGCACGACTTATCGTCGTCTTGCCTGCACCACTCAAGCCAGTAAACCACACGGTTACACCAGGCTGCTGATGTTCCCTCGACTCAAGTCGGGTTTCAGTAACTGTTTCAGTCATTGGCTCACCCTCAAATAAACTGAGCAAACAATATTATGACAAGAATTTTCCACCGAACCCAGCTCGCAAAATTTTTAGGGAACATTGCGTAATTCTTTTTCGTAGGAGTGAAAGATATACATAGACTTCATGGTGGGAGTAATCTCCGAACGATATCCTTTCACAAGATCTTCCTAAAGAATTGCATAATTATTTTTCCGGAGGGGGAAAGCTAATTATGCAGTGCTAGCACCAATCGCTTTGATTGTGAACCCAACGCCAACCCATATATATCTTTAACTAGACTTGTTTCCCCACTTTAAAGGTCAACCTTCATGAATTCATTCATATGTTTGTCCATAAGCCCTATCGAACTTGCTCATCCCGGCCTAGCACTCGCCACCTCACGGGCAGGCGGGGTTGGGGTGCTGGATACGGAATTTTGCAGTGATTCCTCAGGAGATAGGTATGCTTCGCAGGATACAGACAAAGCCATCAGAAACTTAGACAGGCTTTTAGAGTTAGTCAGTCCCGACGAAGCTGTGGGGTTACGTTTGCGGGGAGATCGGATTGCCGAACATCAGACCCTGCTCACTCGGCTGTGTGGACGCTCCCATTGGGTGATTCTCTGTAGATGGAAGCCCGAAACGATAGAAGAGCAGATCGCATCCCTACCCACTTGTCCGACGCGCCGACTCTTACTAGAAGTCACGGACGTTGACCAAGTCTTAGCCTTATCCTCCGAACTGAGGACAGGGCAAAGGGGAGTCGAGGGACTAGTTGCCAAGGGGCATGAAAGTGGCGGTTGGGTTGGCGAAGATTCAGCGTTCCTGCTGACCCAGAAACTGGTCGGGAGACAACCTCTGCCAGTTTACGTTCAGGGCGGTATTGGCATTCATACTGTAGCTGCCTGCCGTGCAGCGGGAGCCGTTGGTGTTGTCTTGGACGATCAATTGTGGCTCATGCCCGAATCGCCCCTACCTAGCGAATGGCAACGCTACCTCAACAACCTGAATGGGCAAGAAGCGATTGTCATGGGGGAGAGACTCAGCAACAACTGCCGTGTTTTGTCTCGTCCGGGGTTCCAAGCAATTCAATCATTACAAAAACTGGTAGGGCAACTAGAAATTCAGGACGATCCATCCACCCTATTAACAGGCGCAGTCTCTGGGATTCGTGAAGTTTGGCAGCAAAAGGCTCAACCTTTGCTGGGTTGGGGAATGCCTGGAACGCGGGCATGGCCGATGGGACAAGCGATTGGGGTAGCTACCCCAATACGCGATCGCTACAAAACCACAGGCAGGTTCGTACAAGCGCTGCTCGCCGCCAGTGAAGAACACATCAAAATCGCTCAGACACAGCTACCCCTTCAGGCAGACGCCCCCTTAGCCGTTTCTCATGGGACAAAATATCCCATCGTCCAAGGACCAATGACTCGCGTTAGCGATACCGCTGAGTTTGCGGATGCTGTGTCTCAAGGAGGTGGCTTGCCCCTGTTAGCTCTGGCACTAATGCGGGGGGAGCAAGTCCGAGAGTTATTGCACCGAACTAAAGCTTTACTAGGAAATCGCTCTTGGGGGGTTGGCATTCTCGGTTTTGTCCCGCAAGCGGTGCGAGAAGAACAACTTAAAGAAGTGACGGCTCTCAAGCCACCCTTTGCCCTAATTGCAGGAGGGCGTCCCGATCAAGCCGCGCAATTAGAAGCCCAAGGCATTGCCACTTACCTGCACGTCCCAGTTCCCAGCTTACTGACAATGTTCCTCGAACAGGGGGCACGGCGATTTGTCTTTGAAGGTCGCGAATGCGGTGGTCATGTGGGACCCTTAAGCAGCTTTTTGCTGTGGGAAAGCATGATTTCAACCCTCTTAGAGGAAGTCCCAAAAGGTAAAGAACAGGACGTACATATTCTGTTTGCAGGTGGCATTCACGACGCACGTTCTGCTGCAATGGTCAGCGCAATGGCAGCTCCCCTTGTAGAGCGCGGTATACGGATTGGGGTGCTGATGGGGAGTGCTTATCTGTTTACCGAGGAAGCTGTGTCCTGCGGTGCAATCGTCAAAGGCTTTCAGGAACAAGCCGTCGCTTGTACCCGTACCATTAATCTAGAAACCGGACCCGGTCATGC
>JALYGX010000466.1 GCA_030776905.1 Cyanobacteriota bacterium
CCAGATTATATCGAGCAAGAATGTTTTACCCAAACCGTTATCGCCCGTAAATATATTGAGCCTATCGGCAAATTCAACGTCAAATTGGGCAGCAGGACCAACCCCCTTTAAATGTAGTTCTTTAAGCATTTGGCTTGAACTTTGTGTTTTGCACTGAACTTATCACGAATGCTGTTTACTGAAATCACGTCAAAATAGCGCCACCCATGAGTTTAGAGTAACGATACTCCAACTCGTCCCTGATTAAGGGCAACCCTTCCAGTTTTTCATCCCTAACAATTACCTTCTCAGCCGCATCTCGCGCTAAGTTCAACACATCCTGGTCTTCCACCAAACTTGCTAGCGCAAAATCCGCTAACCCCGACTGGCGTCTACCTAACACCTCACCAGGACCACGGAAACGCATATCCATCTCGGAGATAAAAAAGCCATCCTGCGACTGTTCCAACACTCCAAGACGCTGCTTCGCCGTATCAGTTTTGGAACCACTCATCAGCAGACAGTAAGATTGATGGGAACCCCGACCGACACGACCTCGCAATTGGTGCAACTGAGATAACCCAAAGCGCTCGGCATTCTCTATCATCATCACCGTAGCATTGGGGACATCGACACCAACTTCAATCACGGTAGTGGAAACAATGATTTGAGTCTGGTTGTCCCGGAAAGCATTTAGTGCCTCATCCTTTTCAGCGGAACTCATCCGACCGTGGAGTAAGCCGACTTGAAATTCTGGGAAGATAGTTTCAGAAAGTCGTTGATGCTCCTCAACAGCCGATCGCACATCTAATTTTTCTGACTCTTCAATTAGGGGCAATACAATATAAGCTTGACGGCCTTGGGCAATTTCCCGGCGCATCAGGTCGTAGGCGTGGTTGCGTTCCTTCCCTGAAAGTACTGTGGTATGAATCTGCTGGCGTCCTGGCGGCAATTCATCAATCTGACTAACATCTAAATCTCCGTGTAATGTCAGTGCCAAGGTGCGAGGGATAGGTGTTGCCGTCATTGTCAGGACGTGAGGAGACTGCCCCTTTTGCTGCAAACGCGCCCGTTGCTGTACGCCAAATCGATGCTGCTCATCAATTACCACTAAACCCAGTCGTTGAAAGTTTACAGGGTCTTGAATCAAGGCATGAGTCCCGACGAGAAGCGGTAGTTCGCCTGTTTCCAGTTGACTATGAATTGCACGGCGTTTCTTCGCCGTTGTGGAACCTGTCAGCAGTTCTACTGGTAGATGTAGGAGGTTGAACCAACCGACTAGCTTGCGATAATGCTGTTCTGCTAAAACTTCTGTAGGAGCCATTAGTGCGGCTTGGTAGCCGGATTGGATGGCGGCAAGAATGGCAATTACGGCAACAACGGTTTTACCAGAACCAACATCCCCTTGCACCAAGCGATTCATCGGTGTGGAGGATTGCAAGTCGTTGAGGATGTCGTTGATGACTCTTTTCTGAGCATTGGTTAGCTCAAAGGGAAGTAACTGATTGAAGTTGTCGATCAGTTTACCAGTGGGAGCGAGTACAGCACTGGTCTGGGCTTGCTTTTGAGTCTGACGACGCTGGAGGAAGCCTAACTGCAAGTAGAAAAACTCATCAAAGACTAATCGCCGTCGGGCGCTGGCGAGGGCATCGCTATCTTGGGGAAAATGAATATTAGCGATCGCATCTTTCACCCCCATCAATCCATACTGCTCTCGCAAGACCGATGGTAGCGGTTCTTTGAGTTGGGAAGCGCAGGGAAGCGCCGCAATTACCGCTTGTCTCACCAAGTCCCCTGGCACACCCTCTGTGAGAGGATACACGGGCACCACTCGACCAATCTTACTTGAGTCAATGCTACCGCCAAGACTGTCTAAAACTTCCAGTTCCGGGTCTTCTAGCGTCACGCCGTACTTATTCTTTTTCACCAAACCCGATGCCGCAACCACCGAACCCGCAGGATACCGACGCTTTTGCTGCTCCTGCCAGCCGCGATTTCCATAGCGAGTCCCGGCAAAAAAGCGATTGAGCTTAATTTGACCCGTAGAGTCTTGTAGCACCACCTCAAAAATGGTTAGTTTCTTGTTGCGGGGACTAGTAAAGCAGTTACAACGCTTCACTGTGCCCACTAGAGTTACCGTTTCACCCGCTTCTAACTGATTGATATTCACCTGACGGGCATAGTCCACATGGTCGCGAGGGTAGTAGAAGAGAATGTCGCGAACGGTGAGCAATCCCAGACGGGCTAAATATCCACTTTTTCGCACACCCACCTCTTCTACCTTAGACAGGGGTAGGTCGAGAGTCAGGCTACGATTTTCCTGTGTGCGACTTGTGGATTGAACTAGGGGTGTGGTTCGAGGAGATTTAACTTTAGGACTAGAAGGCTCTGAGGTGCGGCGTAATTCTTCTTGCTGTACATGGTGCAGAAAGCGGCGAGTATCTGCTACCAGATGTTGCCGTTGTTGAGCAGTCATTTCGGGATAACGGGCAAACTGATTGGCAATTTCCTGCCACTGCCGTCGCTCAGTTGGCGGTAAAGCGTCAGGGGTTTTACCAAAACTGAGGCAGAGAAACTCGCTGAAGCGGTACTGGTTTCCCACTAAGTCAGTAAAGCCCTTCTCAGCTTCTACTGAAAGGGCTTTTTGCAACCGCAGCCAATCTGGTGATTCTGTTTCCACAACTTCCCTCCATGATTAGGGGAGTGAGGAGTCAAGAAAGAATCGTTACTTACTTGAAGCTGAAAACTTCGTTAAAAATAGCCGTTCTCCCCGTTCCCCATTCCCTATTCCCCAAACCTAGCCATCAAACCAGCTAGAGCGCCATGCGGCTTCGGCTTGAGCAACAGCTCGCTCTCGCTGTTTTTTGTAATATTCTCGCTGAAGTGAACTCACTCTGGCTGAAAGCTTGCGGATTTGATTGCGTCCAGCGCTCAAGGTGGGGTCAGCAAACTCAATCTCTGACAAGCGCAGGTTAATCGCAATGATGCGCGTTAGGGTTGAGTCTTCTTTTTCACCCTCACTTTCTGCTTCCATCAACAAGTTTAAGAGATTGGGTGAGCCAGCCCCTGCTTCAGAGGCTTCAACTTGGACGGCTGCTTCTAATACGGCGGGCGGCAATTTATCGGGTATAATGCCATTTTTTTGTAGGATACGATTGGTGTCCAACGAGAGCGTTTGCAGGGTTTGGGCGATCGCTTGTTCCAGTTGCTCCTGCCACTCTCGCAGTTGCTCTGGTTTGGTCGGGGTGTTATTAGCGATCGCACCCGGTTCTGCGGCATCGAGTGCGTCATCCAAGCTTATCGCCATCTCAAAAGGTTCAGGCAACTGTTCTTGATTACCTGCCTGCGGTTGTTCGTCATCAAAAACTGGCGCATCATTAACAGCCTCCTCAACGATGTCTGTAGCGTCTGTCTGCGGTAAACGTTTTGACGGTTCCAAGTGGGAGAGGAACTCTTCTTGAGCTTGCCCTCCCAGACGCCGTACCGCTTCCTGCAACTTTTGCCGCTGATTGAAAGACAAAGCTAGAAAAGACTCTGGATAGCCGTGAGTACAAACCTGATAGCTTGCCAGAATTAACTGCTGCCGCACGCCTTGCCCCAGTAACTTTAGATATTGAGAGTAAGTACTGTGAAATTCTGCCCATAAAAGAGCGATCGCTTCTTCCAGCGCTTCTAAATCCTGCTCAATCCGCTCAACTGCTCTCGCCATAGTGTTCCATAACTACCCAGGTAAACCCTTACTACAGAATAGCGACTCAAAACAAAGATAGGTCATCCAGCTAGATGACCCATCCTATTCCTTGTTAATCCGGCAGTAACTTAATGGCTGTTACTTGCCGCCTATCTGTGCTGCAACTTCCTCAGCAAAGTTGGTTTCTTCCTTTTCGATGCCTTCACCCAGGACGTAGCGGCTAAAGCGACGCACTTGGATATTTTCACCTAATTGGGAAATGGTTTGCTTCACCAACTCTTCCACCGTGATGCTTTGATCGCGGATGTAGGGTTGATCCATCAAAGAAAATTCTTTCAAGCGTTTGTCGATCCGACCCTGAACAATTTTTTCCTTGATGTTTTCTGGTTTGCCTCCCAGGTCATCCCGACCCATTTCGATGTCCTTTTCTTTTTGGGCAACGTCTGTGGGGATGTCCTCTACCTTCACGTACTCGACGTTCGGGCAAGCTGCCACTTGCATGGCGATGTTCCGCGCTAGGGCTTTGAATGCATCATTACTAGCAACAGCATCCGTTTGGCAGTTCACTTCAACCAGGACGCCAACTCTACCGCCTGTGTGGATGTAGCTGTCTACAATCCCTTGTGTCCCGTCATCGAGACCAAACCGGACGAAGCGGCGCACCTGAATGTTTTCACCAAGCTGGGCAATGGTTTGCTTCACCAACTCTTCGACCGTAATAGTTTGGTCGTCACTGTAGGACTGAGCCATCAGGGAGTTTACATCTTGAGAGTCTGCTGCTTGCCTTGCGATGTTCTGCACTAGGGCTTGGAACGCTTCATTACGAGCGACAAAATCAGTTTGGCAGTTCACTTCCACCAGCACGCCGACTCGACCACCCGTGTGGATATAGCTGGCTACAATTCCTTCAGCGGCTACGCGACCGGATTTTTTCTCCGCTGAGGTGATGCCTTTTTGCCGCAGCCATTCTGTGGCTTTGGTAATATCTCCATCATTCTCTTTCAGAGCCTTTTTGCAATCCATCATGCCAGCGCCGGTTTTGTCGCGTAGCTCTTTGACGACTTTTGCTGAAATTTCCGCCATCTTGCCCTTCTACTTTAATGAACCTATTTACACCCTAATTATTCTTCGCTCTCCTCGCCATTGTCTGCGTATGACGAGTTAATTTCGTCGATTTCCTCGTCGTCCATGTCATCTAAGGCACTGTCATAATCTTCGTAGTCCTCTTCGACTTCGAGCTGACCATGACGGCCTTCATAGATGGCATCAGCCAACTTACCCACTATTAGCTTAATCGACCGGATCGCATCGTCATTCGCTGGGATCGGAATATCTGCCACATTCGGGTCGCAGTTTGTATCCAGCATTGACACAATGGGAATCGATAGCTTTTCGCATTCCAGGATGGCGTTGTACTCGCGTCGCTGGTCCACAATCACTACAACATCGGGAACTTTACGCATCAATTTGATGCCGCCGAGGTACTTCTGAAGTTTCCCCAGTTCGCGACGCAGCACAGAAGCTTCTTTTTTCGGTAGTAAGTCAAGTGCCCCGCTTTCTTCCCGGCGCTCTAATTCTTTTAAGCGCTCTACTCGCGTCTTAATCGTTTCCCAGTTCGTGAGCATTCCACCCAACCACCGTTGGTTGACGTAGTAAGCACCGCAACGGCTAGCTTCCTGGGCAATAATCCCAGCCGCTTGCCGCTTTGTGCCCACAAATAGAAACTTTTTGCCCTGCTCTGAGGCTGTGCGCATATAGTTGTAGGCTGCATCCATCAACTGGGCTGTTTGCACCAGGTCGATGATATGGACGCCATTACGAGCTGTGTAAATATACGGATCCATGCGGGGATTCCACCGACGGGTCTGGTGACCAAAGTGAACCCCTGACTCCAGCATTTCAGCCAAAGAGATGACTGGCATTATTTTTAACTCCTGATTCGGGTTTATCTTCCATTCAGGCGGATTTCCAGATAGTTTACAGTTCTAGAAACACCCGAAATTCTGAATGTGCGAATTTAGACAACCCTTCTAGAGTAGCACAATTAGGTTAATCTTGATGTCTTCAAGTGGCGAAATATTAACTCAATCAATCTTTTTTAAACTTAGTACATGATTTAACAAGTGCCTAATATTACCTGAGTTCGATGTAGCGGTAGAATCGTTAACCTACTGTAGCCACTTGTAGCGAGTATTCGGCATTTTTATGATTGAGCCGCCTTTCATATCGGACTCCGGTAAGATTTCGTTCATGCTTAAGAAAATCCTCAGAAAAGCAGCGAGGTTGCTCCAAAGTTGGATGTACGCCTTTAGCATTGGTTCTGTCAAAAAAAGGCGCAGTTCGTTAGAGCGGCAAAGGCGGCGCGACACCATAGCTGATGAATTCCTTCCTAAGCAAACTACAACCCTGACTTCCCTGACTTCCTGTAGCTATAGATTGAAGCAGGAAGCTAATGCCGCCCCTCTGCCTGATAACGAAGAAGGTAGGCTAAAGGCACTTGCTCGCTATCAAGTTCTCGATACATCTCCAGAAATCGGATTTGACGATTTGACGGCATTAGCCGCCCATATTTGCGGCACTCCTATTGCCTTAGTCAGCTTAATTGACGAGCAGCGGCAGTGGTTCAAGTCAAAAGTTGGCTTGACTGCAACACAAACCCCTAGAGAACAAGCCTTCTGTGCCCATGCCCTTCTGCAACCGAATGATTTGCTGATTGTGCCCAATGCGTTAGAAGATGAGCGGTTTGCCACTAACCCTTTGGTCACTTCTGACCCCAATATTCGCTTTTATGCTGGCTCTCCCTTGGTAACGCCCGATGGCTTTGCTGTGGGCACTCTATGCGTAATTGATCGAATTCCACGTACTCTTAGCCCAGAACAGATGAAAGCCTTGCGGGCTTTAAGTCGCCAAGTCGTGTATCAGTTGGAGCTAAAGCGTAATTTAACTAAGTTAGAGCGCACTGTCAGTAAGCGGAAACGAGTTGAGGAGGTGTTGCGTCTCAAAAATCAGCAGCTTCGCCAAACTTTGCAACAGTTACAGCAGACTCAATCCCAATTGATTCAAACTGAGAAAATGTCTGGTTTAGGGCAACTAGTTGCTGGTGTTGCTCATGAAATTAATAATCCTGTCAACTTTATCCACGGCAATCTCCCTCATATCAGCAATCATACCGAAGACTTACTTGAGATTTTATCCCTTTATCAACAGTATTACCCAGAACCAGCACCTGCAATTCAAGCACAAGCAGAAGCTATCGATGTAGATTTTATCGCTGAAGATTTGCCAAAAATTATATCTTCTATAAAACTAGGGACTGAACGTATCCATCAAATCGTTCTGTCATTGCGGAACTTTTCCCGGTTAGATGAAGCTGAGAAGAAACCTGTAGATATTCACGAAGGTATCGATAGCACGTTACTAATTTTGCAGCATCGGCTGAAAGCCACAGCAGGTAAACCTGGCATTGAAGTGATTAAAAAGTACGACGATATCCCGTTAGTGGATTGCTTCGCCGGACAATTGAACCAGGTTTTTATGAATATCTTGAGCAATGCGATCGATGCTTTTGAGAGCAGTCAGGAGTTTGCAACGGATAACGAACAAGTGATCGACCCTTATATCAGTATTCGCACTGAGGTAGTCACTAATGAAGATGGGCTGACTCCGTCAAGCGATCGACAATTAAGCGATAGGGTTAGGATTTGCATTGCTGATAATGGTTCGGGTATTCCTGAAGCGATTAGAGGACGAATATTCGATCCATTTTTTACGACGAAGCCAGTGGGAGATGGTACGGGTTTGGGACTATCAATTAGTCACAGAATTGTGGTGGAGAAGCACGGAGGTTCCATTGAGTGCGTGTCAAAACCCGGTCAGGGGACAGAGTTTCGGATTGAGATACCAATTACTGCGTAAACCTGCCTTTAAAGTACTCATCGCTGAGTGCTGATTTTGGATTTTTAATCCTAGATGGACACAGATAAGCACAGTGAATTTGATAGGGTTGAGCGCTGTTTTCAATTCTCACTATCCAAGCTATCAACGCGCATTCGTAACCATTCCAATTCAGACTTTAGGGTTTCCAATTGACGTTTCGGGGCAGCTAACTCTTCTTGAGTGACTCGATCGCTAGTATTGCTATTAATCAGTTGATTTACC
>JALYGX010000467.1 GCA_030776905.1 Cyanobacteriota bacterium
CTGGAGGAGAATCCGTTTGGGGAGTATGGGTGTAGTGGGTAGGGTAGGAGTTATCAAGAGTTAGCGTCTGTGTAGAATTTAAGACGATAGGTGAGAGGAAAGTTCTGCCCGGATTGTCGTTTACTGGCTTTTGGTTTTTGCTGATTTCCTCATCCAAAGCATCAATCGCATTGGTGAGGATATTCATGAACACCTGATTCATTTGACCAGGGCAGCACTCGATGGGGGGCAGTTGTCCATAGTCTTTGATCACCTCAATACCCGGATGATTTGATTTAGCTTTCAAGCGGTTATGCAAAATCATTAAGGTACTATCAAGACCTTCATGAATATCGACTACCTTGTATTCTGCTTCATTCAGGCGGGAGAAGGTGCGTAGGGATTTAACAATCTCGCGAATCCGCTCAGTTCCCACATTCATGGACTGTAGGAGTTTAATCAGATCTTCGCTCAGAAAATCGAGTTCGATTGCGGCGATCACGTCTTGGATTTCGCTACTAGGATTGGGGTAGTGTTGCTGATAGAGTTGCACCAGTTGCAGCAAGTCTTGGGTATATTTCTGAGCGTGAATCAGATTGCCATAAATAAAGTTGACAGGATTGTTAATTTCGTGAGCAACACCTGCCACCAAAACACCTAGGGCAGACATTTTTTCCGATGCTACCAATTTGGCTTGCATCGCTTGGAGATTTTTAAGCGCTTGCTCTAGAGCCTGACTCTTTTCCTCTAGTGTTGTTTTTGATTCCTCTAGTTGGCAGATTACCCTTTTGAGCAAAGCTTGTTTCTTTTCATTGGTCTCCTCTAAATCGATGCGGTCTGCTTCAGAGCGTTCCAGTTTTTTCTGAAGAATTCGATTGGCTTTTTCAAGCTCCTTAAGTCTTTGTTCGTACTCTGCAAGTTCCATCAGCTCTCATTTCGTCCCCAGAAGCAACGTTACGAAAGTTTTGTTATGAAATTCAGCCTGACCTTTTCGCTGTAGGGGTGCTATCTCACCACTGCTATAAAAACCACAGCTAGGCACAGCCTTGCTCAGACAGTTTTTAACAAGGTGATACTCTTCCTTCGTTCGCGTACCGAGGAGTTTCCGACGACTTGCACAGGAAAACAAAAGGGCTGCCTCTGGCTCACTTCCTGGATAGCTCTCTAAGGCGTCCCTAATTGATGATTGAGAAGCTGTCAGGATATCTTCACGAGTTGTCTCTGCAATTTGAACAACCGCCTGCTCAGGAATATCGGCAAAAAAGGTGATGCTACCTGACTCCCGATCAAAGACATTGGCAGCTCTTAGATAAAAATGCTTTTCTTCTAGATCAAAGACGGCTAGAGGATATTCAGCTGAAGGAGGAAGCTCACCAAAATATTGACGATAGAAATCTAAAGCGGGTTTGCCATCAATTTCATAGACAATGTTTTTATTGACCTTAGTGACTCTGCTTTTTTTACCGATGGGATGCCAACCATTGGCTATGGCGTGGGAGAACAGTAATGCTCCAGAAAACAACAGGATTGGCACAGAATCACTCAAAAGTTCTGAGCGGAAGAATTGATAAGTCCTTTGAAATCTCCAGTGATCGGCAGCTAAACCACCAATAATAGGTACATTTTGCCCAAGGGCTTGCTTTAAACCATCCAAAATCAAGACGCCACTGGCTGTGAAGCCTTCTGGAACAGTCAAACACAACTGAACCTTGCTGGTGCTGTTTCCTTGTGCTTGCTCAACGGCAAGCCTTGTTGCTTCAACAGTATTCTTTGAAACCTCGCGCCCAATTCCTGCCCAAATTTCTATTTCGTCTGAGCAAAACACCATTAAAGTCAAGGAGTCCTGCTGAAACTCAAGAACTGAAGAAATTTCTCCATCGGTTGTTCCACCAATTAACTCAATGTCTGGAAAAGCCTGATGAATTCGTTGCAGGATCAGGGCATGATCGAAGTCGATCGCTGCAAAAAGGAGGCCCGCTTTGGGAATTTCTCCAGCTAACGAGCTGATACATTGCTCTAGAACCTCATTGATCGCTGATTGGGAATCGGGATCGTTACTGTGACCAACTGCTACCTTCAACATACCTATCCCCTGGGTATCGTAGACTTCTCTCCAGGGCTAATAGTTATAGTAGTCCCTGATAATTCTTCCAAAGTACCAGCTTCAGGGAGTTGTTCATTAATGTCGATGCCCTAAATTGACTCTAAAGGGTCAGAGTTTGTGAGTTAAGATAGCGATGCCGCAACGTTAATCATTGTGCGATCGCTTTGGCGTTCCCTAAAGATAGCTGGCGCGAAGTAACGGCTACGGAGCTAAAGAGCTTCGCCTCGCAATGGCTCCACTAACTAGTTGGTTTCAAGCTTCGCTCCATTTCACTAAGGCTAGCAAGTTCTCAAAAAAAGCTCGTGTAGCGGGACGAAGTCCGGGAGGAGCTGTCTTTTATTCAGGCTATTTTACCTAAAGTCAATTGACCTGCTAATCACGCACAATAAAAATGAAACAAAAATTAAGCCTTCTCTCATCCTCCCTCCTGTTGCCCCTCAATGACCGCCACTCCCCCCTCTAAGGTACTGCCGCCGAACCCGTCTGCACCCACCTTCCCACTCCACCGTTTCACCCGCGTTCTCAATCGTCTACAACCTTCTCCGGAAAGCGTTGTACTACTCCTAGCTGTGATCATTGGCAGCAGCACGGGAATGGGCAACGTTACCTTTCACTACTTAATTCAGCTCATTCACACTTGGATGCTGAAAGACTTCATGGGAGTCATTTCGGCTTGGGGCGCATGGACTTTAGCCTGCGTTCCCACCCTTGGCGGCTTAATCGTTGGGTTAATGCGCGTTGCTCGACCTGACTTTGGCCCCAGTATGTCTTCGCTGATCGCGGCGGCTCAAGGTATCCAGAAAATCTCACCCCTGCGACCCGTCACTAAAATGGTAGCGGCGGCAGTTTCTATCGGCACGGGTGCTTCCCTAGGACCAGAAGGACCCAGCGTCGAGATTGGCGGCAATATTGGGATGCTCCTGGGTCAGGTACTGCAAGTCTCTAGGGAGCGGCATCGCTTACTTTTAGGTGCAGGGGCAGCAGCGGGAATGGCAGCCGGTTTTAACGCTCCTATTGCGGGTGTCTTCTTTGCCTTGGAGGTAGTATTGGGCACTACCTTTGCCACTTCAGCCGTCAGCGTCGTGCTACTGTCAGCGGTAGTGTCAGCGTTAATTGCCCGTATTGGCTTAGGTGGCCAACCCGCTTTTGCACTACCCGTCTATGAAGTCCGCAGCCCCTTAGAATTACCCCTTTATTTAGGCTTGGGGTTGCTGGCGAGCCTCATATCGCTGACCTACACCCAGGCCATTCAACTAGCGCGGCGCTGCTTTCAGGGGGAAGTCCTCGGTTTGAGTTGGTTGGGACGACTGCCACCACCTATCAAACCCGTGATTGGTGGGTTCTGCGTGGGTTTAGCTGCTTTGTACGCCCCTCAAATTATGGGGGTCGGTTATGAAACAATCCAAGCCATGCTGCAAGCGGTTGAGTTTTCTGTGCCCTTGCTGCTTGTCCTGCTAGTCTTTAAGCTCGTCATGACAGCCGTTAGTTTAGGAAGTGGTTTGGTGGGCGGCATCTTTGCTCCGGCGATGTTCTTGGGAGCAACGTTGGGTACCCTGTACGGGCAGTTTCTCGCAACCATCATTCCTGCTGGGATGATCAATATTGCTGCACCACCCGCTTATGCAATGGTAGGCATGGCAGCCGTTCTCGCGGGTAGTGCCAGGGCACCCTTGACATCAATCCTGTTATTATTCGAGCTGACGCGGGACTACCGCATCGTGCTGCCACTGATGGCGGCAGTAGGTCTTTCCTCTTGGCTAATGGAGATACTCCAACCCGCACCGTCTCAGGAACCAAGGCTACAAGCGACCCTCGATTTGAATGTCGAGAAAAACTTGGACAGAGAAATTTTGCAGCAATTATCCGTAGCAGAGGCAATGCATCAGCCGACTTTAATGCTACTGGGTTCGATGTCCGTATTAGAAGCCGCTCTTGCTTTAACAACCGCTTGCTGTCGCAGTGCCTTAGTGGTGGATGAGGCTGAACAGCTAATCGGTCTTGTTACATTACAGGATATTAATCGATCGCTCATCCGCACTACAGTTGACCCCCAAACGGGTTTCTGGCTCACTCAACGGCTGGCTGATATCTGCACCAGAGAAGTCTTGTATGCTTATCCCGATGAAGCGATCGCTGAGGCCTTAGACCGGATGGGTGCAAGAGGACTTCATCAGTTGCCTGTCGTCGAGCGAGATAATCCTTATCAGGTTTTGGGAGTCCTTGAACAAGAGGGAGTTGACTTAGCCTGTAGTTTGGCAGCTACCCGCGAGGTAGTACGTCAGCATCTCGCCTTGCAGGTTGTCACACAAGAATTAAGTAAAATACCACTCAAACAATTGAGTTAAAACAGCGTTTGAGCCTACGAAAAATCAAGGTTTAACCCCAGAGTGGCAGAAGATCGATTAGAGCAGGCACATTGGGAAAAAATTGCCGAGGGCGCTGGTGATAAACCCGTGCAG
>JALYGX010000468.1 GCA_030776905.1 Cyanobacteriota bacterium
AAATCTGCCCCAGTTAAATTTGCCCGATTTAGGTAGGCTTCACTTAAATTAGCCTCTCTAAAGTTAACGTCACTCAGGTCTACCCAAGGCAGGTAAGCCTGACTCAGATTGGCTCCTGAAAAATTACATTCTCCAGCGTCGTAACATTTGACGAGTTCCTTAGCTAGCCTACTAGTGTATTGAAGTAATGCTTGCTCGGCTTTAGTCTTGGCATCCTTCTCAAGGAGAACATAAGCCGCTTGGTGTATTTGCCATGATTCATTTTTTAAAGCTTGAATCACTAACTCTAAACCGGCTTGACCGTAATTCAAAGCATCTTTTAGAGCAGCAATTTTCTGCTCGACACTGTATGGATGATTGGATAAATTACCAATCCCTAAGCGCCACTTAACACCTTCAATTCCTCCTAAAATGACTTTACCTGTAGAGGCTGAGGCAGTACCACCCAGAACGGCAGACGTTCTTAACACTTCGCTATCAGATCCTTTGGGTTGATTGGGATTTTCTGCCATAGCTGCTTAACTCTCCTGCAATATATATAAAAAGTACGTAGAATGCGCTAGCGAAGCGCTCCGAAGCCGCTTTGCTCTCCTACTCCCTGCCAGTAAAGTTATAAAATTTCTGGAGCCATGTAAAACACTAGGCATCACAACCTGGCTTCGATACTTCCGAGCGTGGCTCAGAAATCAGTAAAATTGGGCTTGTCCCATTTTTCTAAGGGTTCCATGTCTACCATCCCCTCTGCTCCCTTTTCCCCGGAAGAAATTGCTGCTGAAAGCTTGAAACCTGAAGAATACGAAGAAATTGTTCAACGGCTGGGGCGTCATCCCAATAAAGCTGAACTGGGGATGTTTGGCGTCATGTGGTCGGAGCATTGCTGCTATAAAAACTCGCGCCCCCTACTGAAGCAATTTCCCACAGAAGGCGATCGCATTTTAGTGGGTCCTGGAGAAAATGCCGGAGTCGTAGACTTGGGAGATGGGTTGCGACTGGCTTTTAAAATTGAATCCCACAACCACCCCTCAGCCGTAGAACCCTTTCAAGGTGCGGCAACCGGGGTGGGAGGCATTCTGCGAGACATCTTTACAATGGGTGCGCGTCCCATTGCGATACTTAACTCCTTACGTTTCGGTTCCCTGGCAGATGCACGGACGCGAAGGCTGTTTAGTGGTGTAGTCGCAGGCATCTCACATTATGGTAATTGCGTTGGAGTACCCACAGTTGGCGGCGAAGTCTACTTTGACCCCGCCTACACTGGCAATCCCTTGGTAAATGTCATGGCACTGGGATTGATGGAAACCCAAGAAATTGTTAAGTCTGGGGCATCTGGCATCGGCAATCCCGTGCTGTACGTCGGTTCCACTACGGGTAGAGATGGCATGGGTGGCGCGAGTTTTGCTAGTGCGGAACTCAGTGATAAATCTATGGATGACCGTCCTGCGGTGCAAGTAGGCGACCCCTTCTTGGAAAAGTCTCTCATTGAAGCTTGTCTAGAGGCGTTTAAGACAGGTGCTGTAGTCGCGGCACAGGATATGGGGGCAGCGGGAATTACCTGTTCCACCTCCGAAATGGCAGCCAAAGGTGGTGTGGGAATTGAGCTGGATTTGGATCTTATCCCCGTGCGAGAAATTGGCATGGTGCCTTATGAGTACCTGCTCTCAGAATCCCAGGAACGGATGCTGTTTGTTGCTCATAAGGGTCGAGAACAGGAGTTAATTGATATTTTCCACCGTTGGGGACTCCAGGCAGTCGTCGCAGGCACGGTAATTGAGGAGCCAATTGTACGGATTCTGTTCGAGGGCAAGGTAGCGGCAGAAATTCCTGCAACGGCGTTGGCAGATAATACGCCAATTTATCATCGGGAAATGCTGGCAGAACCCCCGGAATATGCTCGTCAAGCTTGGGAGTGGACGGCTGAATCTCTACCTTCCTGCACAGCAGAGGGTATTGACATCGAAGGCAACCGCCAAAGCTGGAATGACATCCTCCTCCAACTGCTCGACACTCCCACGATCGCATCTAAACGCTGGGTGTATCGCCAGTACGACCATCAAGTCCAGAATAATACCGTAATTCTGCCTGGAGGGGCAGATGCGGCGGTCGTTCGCGTTCGCTCTGTAGAACCCCCCCAACCCCCCCTTGGTAAGGGGGGGCTTCAACAACCCCAGGGTGGTGTTGCTGCGACGGTAGATTGCAATTCTCGCTACGTCTACCTTGACCCCTATGAAGGAGCTAAGGCAGTGGTGGCAGAAGCCGCACGTAACCTTAGCTGTGTCGGTGCAGAACCTTTGGCGGTTACCGATAATCTTAATTTTGGTAGTCCGGAAAAGCCGATAGGATACTGGCAGCTAGCATCGGCTTGTCAGGGTATCGCAGAAGCTTGTCAGCAGATGGGAACCCCCGTGACGGGTGGAAATGTTTCTCTCTACAACGAAACCCTTGATGCTACGGGTGCGCCTCAGCCGATTTACCCAACGCCTGTTATCGGGATGGTGGGATTAATTCCTGATGTCGCGCAAGTTTGCGGTCAAGGTTGGCAAGCAGAAGGGGATGTAATTTATCTCCTGGGATTGCCGCTTGATGACTCCACTCCTCACCTTTCCTTGGGGGGTTCTGAATACCTGGCGGCAATTCATGGACGAGTGGCGGGGAAACCGCCGCTAGTAGATTTTGACTTGGAGCGTAGTGTGCAAACGGTGACGCGAGAAGGCATCCGTCGAGGTTGGGTGCGTTCGGCTCATGACTGTGCTGAAGGAGGTTTAGCGATCGCTCTTGCTGAATCTTGTATCGCTAATCAATTCGGTGCTGCCATCAACTTAGGATTGACCCATGACTCTCTAAAACGGCGCTGGGATGAAATTCTATTTGCTGAGAGTGCCAGCCGTATTCTGGTTTCTGTGGCACCGGAACAACAATCTGACTGGGAATCTTACCTCCAGGAGCAGCTAGGAGAGCAGGCACAAGGTAAGTGCTGGCAGAAACTTGGTGTTGTCAAGAGCAAAAATGCTTATTTACAAGTTATGATGGGTGATAACCTGTCCTTAATCAACGTGACGATGGCAGAGATGAGCGATCGCTTTTCAAATGCCATAGAGAGACGTTTGATGGTTTAGCTCAACGAGAAAAGTAATCGTTGTAACCAACTAAATCATCCAGTAGCGGTGTGATTAGTTAGCATCATTAGTAGGTACAGTCATTGGTGGTAGCTTTAAGAAATTGTTAAGCTTGGTTAATGAATCAAAGCTGATCGGCTTTGATTACAAATCCCATTGACTGACTGGCGTTATCAGGAGCAAGCCTTAGTTATGATTCCCCATGAACCCCTTTCCTCTGACGATTATCCTATTCAATCTGATGATGGACTTGCACAGCGACCCGACAAGCCAGAGGAAGCATGTGGTGTCTTTGGCGTTTATGCACCAGGAGAAGATGTTGCCAAGCTAACTTATTTCGGTCTGTACGCCCTACAGCACCGAGGTCAAGAATCAGCAGGGATTGCCACCTTTGAGGGAGAGAAGGTGTATTTGTATAAAGACATGGGGCTAGTATCTCAGGTCTTCAATGAAACGGTTTTGAACGAACTTCCAGGGAATATGGCAGTTGGTCATACCCGTTACTCGACCACTGGATCTAGCCGTGTCGCTAATGCCCAACCAGCCGTTGTAAAAACTCGTTTGGGAACGTTGGCGTTGGCTCATAACGGCAACTTGGTGAATACAAACGAGTTGCGGGAGCATTTGCTGAAGCAAAATTGTAACTTTGTAACGACGACCGATTCCGAGATGATCGCGATCGCCATCGGCGCAGAAGTTGATAATGGCAAACCGTGGTTGGAAGCTGCAATCAGTGCTTTCAATCTCTGCAAGGGAGCTTTTAGTTTAGTGATTGGCACGCCAGAGGGCTTAATGGCTGCCCGCGATCCTAACGGCGTTCGTCCTCTAGTCATCGGCACTTTAGGCACGAATCCTCAGCGCTATGTCTTATCCTCCGAAACCTGCGGCTTAGACATTATTGGGGCTGACTATCTCCGCGATGTTGAACCAGGCGAGTTGGTTTGGATTACGGAAGAAGGATTAGCATCGTTCCACTGGAGCCAAAAGCCAGAACGAAAGCTTTGCATCTTTGAAATGATTTACTTTGCCAGACCCGATAGCATCATGCAGGATGAAAGCTTGTATAGCTATCGCCTGCGGCTGGGGCGTCAGTTAGCCAAAGAGTCGCTAGTCGATGCTGACATTGTTATTGGTGTACCCGACTCTGGTATCCCAGCGGCGATTGGGTTTTCTCAGGAATCGGGCATTTCCTATGCTGAAGGGTTGATTAAAAATCGCTATGTGGGTCGTACCTTCATTCAACCCACCCAATCCATGCGGGAATCAGGAATCCGCATGAAACTCAATCCCCTGAAAGATGTCTTAGCAGGCAAACGAGTTGTCATTGTAGATGACTCGATCGTGCGGGGAACAACAAGCCGCAAAATTGTTAAAGCCTTACGGGATGCAGGTGCGACAGAGGTGCATATGCGAGTCTCCTCACCACCTGTGACTCACCCTTGCTTTTATGGCATTGATACCGACAGCCAAGACCAGTTGATTGCTGCAACTAAGTCAGTTGAAGAAATTGGCGCACAGATTGGTGTAGATTCTTTGGCTTATCTTAGCTGGAAGGGAATGCTTGAATCCACAGGTGAAGACCCTAACAGCTTTTGCTCTGCTTGTTTTACAGGGGATTATCCCGTTCCAGTTCCAGAACTGGTCAAGCGTTCCAAGCTTATGCTGGAAAAAGTTGCCACAGTCTAAAAATCTTCTTCGACTTTTGCAATAGGGAACTAGATAATTAGTGGAATTTAGGCGCTGTCCCTCAGGGCAGCGCTTATTGTTTCAATCCAGCCAAGAACTGGGACTGCTGATTGTTAGATGGCAACTGCTTGTACAAGTAGGTGGGCTGTCTACCAGAGTTTTGCCAGCACCTACAGCCATTGCCGAGGCATTAACCCTGCCAAAAGACGTTTACTTCAACCTTTGGTAATAAATGATTTGAGCCAAATCGTTGCGTAGAAAGGCTTCTTGCTCAATATCCCCCAAAGTACCTGCTAAAGCGATCGCTTCTTCATACAAACTCCGGGCATTTGATAGGTTACCCGTAACTTGGTATATCCCAGCCGCTAACCGCAGCGAGAGCAGTTCTTCCCTATGGTTTTTCTGTTGCTGAGCTAAATTTAGGCTTTGCTCAAGCACTTTCAACGCCGCATTATAGTTTTTCAGAGCCGTGTAAGACTGTGCTAGACCCCGAAGCCCACGAAACTGGTTAGGGACATCGCGGCTAACCTGAGCAAGTGACAGTCCCGTTTGGTAAGATATCAGGGCTTCCTGTTGCAGGTTAACAGCCCGATAAGCATCTGCCAAATTATTGCGGGTATTTGCCTCTCCCAAGGGGTCACCTGAGAAACTACGCAAACTTAAGGCAGTTTTATACTGCTTGATGGCTTCTAAATATTTTCCTTCCCCAGCCGCCGCCAAACCAAGATTACTCAGGCTTAACCCTTCCCCTGGCTCATTTTCAATACTACGGGCAATTTTGACAGCTTCTGTAAAACTTTCCCGTGCAGCTCTAAAATTGCCGGATTGCAGCAACGCTGTACCCAAGTTATTTAAGCCATAAATCTGTCCCAAAAAATCCTGCCTGGTACGGGCAATCCCCAAGCGGCGGCGCAAAGCATCTTCTGCCTGTTGGTAGCGTCCTAATTTAGCATAGGTCACACCCAGGTAATCGTAGGTCTGACCTACGGCTTGTAAGTCACCGACTCGCTGATAAAGGTCGAGTGCCTGCCACCAATTCGCGATCGCTTTGTCATAATTCCCGTTCCCCAGCGCCTGTCCTCCCAAGCGCAGCAGAAAATCTGCTTGGTCTCTATCTTCTCCCTGGATGCCATTGTTTAAAGGAATATCCAGTTGTTGTTCGAGATTACTTCTCTGAATGTTACCGGGGAAGACTTGAGCGAAAGCCGCTGTACTGAGGAGCAGTACCGAGGCGTTAAGTGCTAGTAAAGCAACTCCATAGGAGCTAGCGAGCGGCTTTAAGCGAATTACCACGAGTGATAGACACCATTTCTTCATTGCTAACCTGAACGTGCTGAGTGCGCTGGAGCTAAAGGTGAGGATGCTGAGAGAGGAGAGAAGGGAGAAGGCTTTCATTACTTCGTTGTTTATGTTGGCGAAGCGGTAGCGACGTAGGAGCGTCACGGTCAGCCTAGTTAATGGAGTCTACACTTTTATCGTCCTCGATCGCTCCCTGAATACGACCCTGCCTTTACCTGAGAGTCCTGTTGTGAATGAGTAATCTCCTCACCTAAATAAATCGCGCGAATATCTTCCGGTAAGGCAGCTTCCAATAGCTGATAACCCTCCTGAAGCTGGACTCTCACTTGCGCGGGCGAAATCACTTCTCCCTCAGCTTGCAGATAAGCTGCAATTCGCGTTTCGCTCCAGTTAAATGTCTGTGCCATGACAACCATCAACCGAATCATCGGTGGCAATTGCTCTAAGGCTTGTTCCATATAACACCACAAAGGAGGTGGTGCGGCTTGCAGGTTGTAGTGTATTGACTCGACGGGTGGCAAATCGGCTTGGTTAATGCAGATGGCGGTTTGGTTGATTAGCCAGTTTTGGAAGGAATTAGACCCAGGATTCGTGTCCATGCGTAAATCCAGTCCTCCCAATTCGTAGAAGATGTGACGCCAGGTTAAGGCAAATAAGTAGTCTGCCTGCACAGGCGATCGCGCTGAATGCCGAATTAAGGTAAAGACAATCGGACTATAGCGACAAAAGAGTGCCGTGAAGTACTTCCCCTGCTCCGGATAGTGCTGAAACAGGGTCAGCAATTCGCGATCGCTTTTATGAAACAGCGATTTGACACTTAGATGATTAGATTCAGAAAAATGCGGAATTTGCACGGGTCTTAAATTTCCAGGTGGATCGGGAAAAGTAGAGCAGATGCTTCCCACTATATCTAGTACCCGTCACCCTGAGAAAGAGGCAGCTAAAGGTTTTCAAGATCATCCGGTTTCCCAGACTGTGGAGGACTAACAACTGACCACTTCTAGCTGTTTTATAGCTGAGGGATGGTTAAACTTAGTAAAATCAGTAACATCTATGGACAGGTCTAGTGGTAATAATCTTACCTGCAACAGGACAACAGATTCATTGAAGTTAAACTCAATTCATCACGCTTTGTCAGTTCATGATTTTATCAGTTGATATTATTCCCTTCCTACTTCAGCCCCTGCCTCTTGGCGCTTTTTTGCCGGGTTTGCCTTTAGATAGTCTGTTTTCCACTCAGGGCATCATGGTGATGCTCTTGGCAGCCTACGCCGTTGCCATGTGGATGTTCCTCAGCAGTGCGCCGAAAGTCCATACGGTTATGGTGTCCGATTTAGAAATAGCGCGGCAGTTCTATGAAGGCTTGCTGAATCTAAATGCGGCAGAAGTCCCCCTACACTACTACTACAACTACGAGCAAACCTTAGGAGCTACTGCCATCGACCCACTTTATATGTCGGCAGGGATGGGAGCCACGAGTACGGCTACCAAATTCCGGGGAAATGAGGGGCTTTGGTATCAGCTAAAAAAGAATACCCAGCTTCATGTGATTTCCGGGGCAAGCATTGGCAAGAAAAACCAGCAACGCCACGTTTGCTTCGATCATGACTGCATGGAACAAGTGTTGATGCGGGTACAGATGCGACGGCTAAAGTACAAAGTTCGCAGCGAGAAGCCTCTAAATTTTTTGGTAAAGGATTTGGATGGTCGAGTGATCGAAATGTCGGAAGTGTCTAATTAAAAGGTATTTGCTCAAGAGTCGCATTTTTGGCAATCTTTATGATTTGCGTCGGCAACCTCAAGCAAGAAAGGAGAATTGCCACGGCTAAGTTGCCCCAAAAAGCGATCGCGCTAGCCAATTCTTGTAGAGGCGGGCTTTCCGACAACTGTTGCAGTCAAAGATAAATGAATCAAACCCGCCCTAGCTATTAGTTAGGGCGGATTTATATAGATTGTCTAGGGATGAGAGAATTCTCTAGTAAAACCCGCCTCTACATCTGACGTGAATCAATTCACGAGTGTTAAGCCTCTCGATCCTGACCGTATTTTTCCCGAATGTGCATATTGAAGTATTGCCCGACTGACGGGGCAATCTTTAGCTCCTGATACACGCTATCTGGGACATCGTGGTATTTATAAACACTGCCGTTGTTGAATTCAACTCGCAGGGTTTGAGTTTTCTCGTCATAGTCAAATGACTTAATGACATGGCTAGTATTCTTGAGCAGGGGAAAAGCGATCACATCCCGAATACTGGCGCTATCAGTCAACAGCATCACTAAGCGATCAATTCCAATGCCTTCCCCGCCAGTAGGTGGCATTCCGTACTCCAGCGCTGTCAGAAAGTCTTCATCAACGCCTTGCGCTTCCAAATCTCCAGCCGCTTTACGCGCTGCCTGCGCTTCCAGGCGTTCTCGTTGGTCGATGGGGTCTGTTAACTCCGAGAAGGCATTTGCCGTCTCGCGTCCAACGATAAATAGTTCAAAGCGTTCCACTAGACCGGGTTTGTCTCGATGCAGCTTTGAGAGGGGAGAAATTTCGACCGGATAATCCAGGACGAACGTCGGTTGAATCAACGTTTCTTCACACTTCTGCTCGAAGCATTCATTGAGCAGCTTACCAATGGATTGACACTCCCCCACATTCTGAATCCCTGCTTTTTGAGCGGCGGTTTTTGCTTCTTCAAGGGTTTTGAATTGGTTGAAGTCTAAACCTGTCTTCTCCTGTACCAACTCATGCATCGTGACTCGACGCCAAGGGGGTGTCAGGTCAATTGCCTCACCCTGATAGGTTATTTGCAGCGTCCCGACAACTTCTTTCGCGACGGTGGTAATGAGATTTTCCGTCAACGTCATTAGGTCGTGGTAATCCGCGTAGGCTTGGTAAAACTCTACTGAGGTAAATTCAGGATTGTGACGGGTAGAAATGCCTTCATTACGGAAGATGCGCCCCAGTTCAAAGACTTTTTCAAATCCACCCACAATCAGCCGCTTCAGAGGTAACTC
>JALYGX010000469.1 GCA_030776905.1 Cyanobacteriota bacterium
GTAGAGCGACCTTGAGGAAGCTGATTAATAAACGGCGAAATATCCACGCTGGCAACGCTGCGACCATCTTCAGCCCGAATCTTCATAGCTGATGGATTAGTGACAACCCGTTCGCGTCCATCAGGAGGGATGTGGTTGTAAACTCCTAATTCAATGGCTTGCAGTAATGTAGACTTGCCATGATAACCACCGCCAACAATCAGGGTAACACCAGCCGGGATACCCATCCCGGTAATTAAACCTCGATTTGGACAGGTCAACTCAACTCGCAACGCCTCTGGAGACTGGAAAGCCACCACATCATTTGATAAGGCTTGGTCATCCACACCACTGCGTCGGGGTAAAATCGCACCATCCCCAATAAAAGCAACCAGTCCGCGTTCTGCCAACTGCTGACGCAACCAATCGGCATCTTCAACCGTTTCAACGTGATGCTTAATTGCCGTCGCATCTAGTGATTTATACTTGATAGCTTGGTCAACAATCTGGGGAATATCATCGCACAACATTTGAGCCGCCTGACGCCCTGCGATGCTACGACCATGCGCTGGTAATCCGACAATAAAACGGACTTCTACGAATTCATCGGTAATGAATGCACAAGTGCGATCGAGTACAGATTGTCCTACGGGGACAATAGCAATGCTTCCGCTGTTGCCAGTTCCCCGTCGATAGCTAATTTGCCGTGCGGCTTGCCAAAAAGAGCGAGTGAGATAATCCCGTAGGGCAAGTTCTCGGCTGCGGTTTTGATATAGGTTAGGGGGGAAACCTGCGACTGACTGGGGTAGCTGCACCCGCACCTGACTAGGACTAGCAAAAGGGTCTCCCTGAACGCGGTCAATAATTAAAGTGAAGTCCGGAAACTTGTAGCTTCCCTTGATATCTTTGTAGGCTTTGTAACCTCGACCATCAAGTTGCACCAGTAGTTGGCGTAGATTCTCTCGATTACCCATAGCATACATCTGTCTTCTTAAGTGGACTTTTGCTATGAGACGAGGAATTCAGTCCCCGGCGGCTGAAAGTGTTAGTACAAAAGTTGAGCATAACCAATTTAAAATGACGAACCAGGCTGCTTGAGAAACTCGGCTTCTTCGGGAGTAGTCTCTCGACCTAAAATCTTATTGCGATGGGGAAAGCGACCAAAGCGTTCAATTACCTCTAGGTGCTTTACAGCGTAAATCCTCGCATCAGCCATGTCTGGGTCATCACTCATTTGCTCGTACAACTCGACGCAGTGACGTTGATGATTCAATTCTTCACTGTGTTCAAATGGCAGGTAGACGAACCAACGCTGCACTGCCAGCAACGTCTTGTCAAAGCCTTGAGCAACAGCGTGTTGGGCGTAAGCAAGTGCTTTTGGGTCAGTTGCAAAGGCTTGTGGTTGACCGCGAAACATATGGCGCGGGAACTGGTCGAGCAGGATAATCAGCGCTAAACAGCTTAGGGGTGAAGCTTTCCAATCGTCTAGCTGACCCGTAGCTGCCTGCTCGTAGTGTTTCATAAAACGCGATCGCACTTCTTGGTCAAACTCTGGATTTTTGATAAACCAAACTTTCCGAGGTTTCCCATAATCCACCTCATCCGGTTTGCCAAACCAAAACTCTAAAATTTCATGAGCTTGCAATGAGATATCCATACATAGATGAGATGAAATGAAATTTATTTCCTGTTGAGAGTTATTTCGTTAGCCTACTAGCTTGGTGATGGATAGGTAATATTAATCGCAGTTCTGCCTTCTCTACTAGCACAATCAAGAATTTTCTCAAAAATAGGTAAATTGGAGCTTTTATCGAATCAAGATTTGAGGACAAAAGCAACAAGACAGAAACTTTTTGGATGTGACAGTTTAAAGGCGTAAACTGGTTAATGTCTATCTTAAGTATGATTTTAAATTATGGAAATCCTGCTCGCCCTAGCTCTACCCCTGACTCGACTAGTATCAAGGTGGTCAAGGGGAATAGCAATTGCCGCGATCACGATCGCTGTAGTCATAGCTGGACATATTGCCTCGGCGCAGGTAAGCCCTCCGCCTTCCCTAAAGACAGTAAAAGTTCCGGAGCCTTCCAATCTTAACGACTTCGTTAAAGACAAGGTAGCTACGATCGCGCTAGGAAAAGTCCTGTTCTGGGATATGCAAGTTGGCAGCGATGGTGTGCAGTCCTGTGCCAGTTGCCACTTCCATGCAGGAGCAGACAACAGATCTAAGAACCAGCTCAGCCCAGGGGTATTGCGCGTAAATGCGGACAAGACTCCCAATCCAGATAAGACATTTACGACTCCCAGCGCTGCCAACTACCAGCTTGCGGCGGCAGATTACCCATTCCACAAACTAGCCGACCCGAATCAGCGTAACTCAGAGCTTTTAAAGAATAGTAATGACATCACCTCTTCTCAGGGGGTTTTCAACGCTGAGTTTCAGGACATTGTTCCTGGTAGTGCCCAAGACACCGTACAGTACAAACCCGACACGGACGGCTTCCGAGTGGGAAATACAAACGTCCGCCGAGTAGAACCGCGCAACACACCGACCGTAATTAATGCGGCTTTCTACTTCCGCAACTTCTGGGATGGACGCGCCCAGAACGTGTTCAACGGAGTCAATCCATTTGGCACAAGAGACCCCAATGCTACACTCTTCAAAGCAAAAAACCCAGCTAAACTCGAAGAGGTCACAGTCAGGCTCGACAATTCAAGCCTTGCCTCGCAGGCAGTAGGACCACCCCTCAGCTCCTTCGAGATGTCCGCTGATGGGCGCACGTTTCAGGAAATTGGTGACAAGCTCGGACCGACTGATAAAAAAGACAAGACGGCTGCCAAAGGCAAGAAGCTTCCTAGGAAAACGGCTAAGAAGATACTTCCCTTAAGACCCCTCGCAAAGCAGCTCGTGCATCCAGAGGACAGCGTCCTGGGTAGCGATAGCAGATCGCCTGAACTAGGTCTCAAGACGGCGACCTATGAAAAACTGATCGAGAAAGCCTTCAAGGATGATTGGTGGAAGTCCAATCGGGTTATCCGGATTAATGCCGATGGTAGCCGGACTGTCCTCAACAAGCCGGATCGCGACTTAACTACTGAGGAATACACGTTGATGGAGTACAATTTCTCCCTATTCTTCGGGCTGGCGGTTCAGATGTATGAATCAACACTGGTATCAGACAATACACCCTTCGACCAGTTTAGGGAAGGGAACACTAATGCTCTAACAGCCCAGCAGCAGCAGGGTCTCAATATTTTCCTGAATAGCGGTTGCATCTTCTGCCACACTGGACCAGAATTCACGGCTGCTTCGGTTTCAAACGTACAGAAAAATGGCCGACTCACGCGATCGCCAGCTCCTGGCAACCCCATCCAAGACACTGGCTTCTTCAACATTGGCGTCACGCCCGCTTTGGAAGATCCTAGCGTAGGTGCTGACGACTCTGTGAAACCCGTGTCGCGTTCCCTGTCGGAAGCACTGTTAGCCAAACAGGGGAAATTCCAGGAGGTCTTCGGGGAAGCCCCCAATATTGCGATCAGTGCCAATGACACAGTAAGTGCGGATGGACTCTTTAAATCGCCCACACTTCGCAATGTAGAACTCACTGCCCCCTATATGCACGATGGTGGAATGTTGACCCTGCGGCAAGTGGTCGATTTCTACTTTCGGGGTGGGGGGGATGCTAATCCAGCCGGACCAGCCCCCCTCCGCGTGCTTAATCAGCCACCTTTTAACCTAAAAGAAGAGGACAAAGAGGCGCTAGTAGCTTTCCTGAAGGGACTCACCGATGAGCGCGTCCGCTTAGACAAAGCTCCCTTTGATCATCCGCAGTTGTTCGTCCCCGATGGACATCCGGGGAACCAGACATCTGTCACTGACGATGGCACTGGGAAAGCCACAGATGTTCTGCTGGAAATCCCGGCTGTAGGTCGTGATGGTGGCAGTGGTACTCCGAACTTCCTCGAAGCCTCTGCACCAGCCGCACCTGCTGCTGTTCAGCGCTCCTACGCTCCTGGGGCAGGCTACACCCAAGGGGATTGTCCTGCTGGAACGACTTTTCAACCCTTAGCTGGAGGATACCTTTGCCAGTAAGTGCAAGACAAATACTGTAGCCTCGGCTAGTATTGGACTTTGGACAAATACTGAATCTTTTTGTCCAAAGTCCAATCATGTTCGAGCTATAGACTTTGAGCTTCATCAGCCTTCGGTACTACCCTTGTAGCGTGCTGCGGTATACCAACGCCTTTCCTTCTCGCTCTCTGCTGAACCAGTCTAGTACGGAGTTCGCGATCGCTAAACCGGAGTTCCCCCGCCGGGGGAACTCCGGTGGGCTAAAGCCCTGACCAAGACTGAACAGTAGCAAAATCGGAGCCAATTTACATGACTACATTAGCCAGCTTATCCTTAGCAAATCAAATGCTTTTTGCTGTAGAGGAGTAA
>JALYGX010000470.1 GCA_030776905.1 Cyanobacteriota bacterium
GTTGTTGCGTCAGCGAGTGCCCAAGATCGAATTTAAAGTTGTGTTTGATTTAGGCACTCGCAAGAAATAATTGCTGGGAGAGGTAGTGTCTTGCTGCCCCTCCGGGTTGATGCGATCGCGAAACGAGGCCATTTCTCTCAATGCGGATTTTGCGGGGCGATTTAGGTTGAGCCTAACCTTCAGGCAAACGTAAAACTAAATTAACCCGGTACTTTGCAAAACCTGATTGAGTTTGCCGCTGCGATAGCCTTCCAAATCGAGGGTGACGTAAACAAAGCCGAATTCTTGGAAGGTTGATACCACTTGCGGCAAATCGGTGCTTAAGACAAATTCCTTGATTTGCTCTGGGGACAGCTCAATCCGGGCTGTATCGCCTTCAGAACGGACGCGGAGATTAGAAAAACCTAGCTTACGCAGATATATCTCAGCGCGTCCCACCCGTTGCAGCTTGCTAACCGTAATTTCTTCCCCGTAAGGAAAGCGGGAACTCAGACAGGGTTGGGCAGGTTTGTCCCACCAAGGAAGTCCTAACTGTTTGGAGAGTTGGCGAACTTCGGCTTTGGTGACGCCAACTTCAGCTAAAGGCGATCGCGCTCCTCGTTCCTTTGCCGCCTGAATACCAGGTCGATAGTCTCCCAAATCATCAGCATTTACCCCATCTACTACATAAGGATAACCTCGTTGCAACGCTAAGGGTTTGAGGGTGTCGTGGAGTTCGCTTTTACAGAAATAACAGCGGTTGACAGGGTTAGAGGTGTAATTGGGATTGTCCATTTCGTGAGTCTGAATTACTTCATGGGCAATACCAATCGCGGCACCTTGTATGCGGGCATCTTCCAATTCTTCTGGCAATAGTGAAGGAGACACAGCCGTTATTGCCAAAGCGCGATCGCCCAAAACATCATAGGCAATCTTAGCAACTAGCGTGCTATCGACGCCCCCGGAATAGGCGACCAAAGCCTTCTCCATTTCTGAAAATAAAGTTTTTAGTTGCTCTAATTTTTGCTCTAGCATTGCCATCTTGTTAATTCATCTGTGGACGGTACACCCCTACAGACAGGCACGACATCCTATCACCGCGATGATTCGCATCAGGTTGAGGCATAGCTCCACGCTAGCGAATTTTAACCCTGACCTTTAAAATTCCCGCCGAGAGAAGATAAGAATGGCGATCGCTAAAAGCAGCACGGTGTAGAACAAACCATACACCCCATTACTTAAAAGAGTCATCGGTGACGGCAAAATCCCATAAACCGCCTCATTCTTTAAATTGAGGCGCGATAAATCCGGGAAAACTAGGTAAAGACCTTGAGTTAGCGTCTGAATGTTAGAGTTGCGACTCAAGCTGCCCAACTTTAATAAATCGGGGCTTAAGTTTCCCATCAAATAAATCCCGAAGGTGAGGAGCGTTGCCAGGATGGAACTGGTAAAGACGCCAAACAATAGCGCTACTGCTGCAATCAAACATAGCTGTAAGAATAGGAAAAGCGTTGAAACTAGGATGCTACCCAGCGGGTAACTGATCTGACTGACAGTGAGAAGAATTAGATAGATGGCTGTCATGGCAACAATCAGGACAGCCAGAACAGCAGATAGTCCCAAGTGCTTACCGATAATAAATTCGGCACGGTTCATCGGCTTGGGAATTAAGACCAATACAGTACGCTTATCGATTTCTTTATTAATTAAAGCCGCGCCGACAAACACAGCAACGATTACACCTAAGACGTTAATTGCTGCCAAACCAAAATCTATGAGAATTTTGTTTTCTGTCGTTGCCGCCACTTCCGGTAACAGCCGCAGGGCAATTACTAGCAGTAGTGCAAATAAGCCAATTAGATACAAAATGCGATCGCGAACGACTTCTCGAAACCCATTGGAAGCGATCGCCCAAATCCTCATGCTACTCATTTCATCCCTCTGACTCTTTCTAACACTGGATAGAAAGTCTCTTTCCTACTCAGCCCAAAGCACTCAGCACTTAGCACTATTTTCAAGCTAGGTCTACTGAGTTAGCCATTACTAGAGCCTGCTCCTTCTATAAAGGTATCGTTCCTACTTCTTTGCTGCTCTACTCCCCAACCTTTAGCTGGATCGCATTTGAAACGACTAATTGGCGTTACTGAGGGTGCCTGTTTGGCGTTGATTGGTTTAGTTGCCGCACTCCGGCGAGGAAAAGCCTGAGTAATTTGACAAGACTTAGTAACGGAAGGCGATTTTAGTTGTGAGCGCGGTCCTTGCCAATCCGCCTGCAATTTTAGGTTGTAGCCACCCTTCCTGGAGGAGACATCAGAATTAACTTGCCACAAGCCATCTTCCTCAAGGGGAGTAACTTCTTGCATAGCTTGAGCTTCAATTGTATCGATCAACTTAATTCGCTCTTCCTTGAGGAGCGATCGCTCAACTTGTGGCCAAGGTTTACCGTTCAATCGATCCCTTAACCTAGGTTCTATCGAGTTTAAAATCATAGCTCCTCTGGGGTTCTCCAGTCTTGACGGGCCGCCTACTTTTTCAACAAAAGCACTCTGACGGAAGTCATCGGCAAGCAGACTGGGGTATTGAGCTAACCAGTCTTGAACCGAAAAATGAAACTGGAACCAACAGCTAAGTAGGAGCTGGGTGCCAAACAAAACCACTAAGTTTTGCCGCTTGTTCAGCGGAGCCTTTTTAAAGGTCAAGCCTCCATCTGGGTTTTCTCCTAAAAAATCGGGTAAAGCCGCGATCGCAGCTGATATAGTGGGCCAGTAAATAAAAGCATCTCGGCTGATGTCACCTGTGTCGCCCAGGACATCAAAGATATAATGGCTGACTAATGCTCCGGTAATCCAAGGACTCAAAGGAAAGCCTGGGTTTGTCGGATATTTATAACCGACCCTGAGCTGGTTTACAGACGTTGTCCCCCAGTGGACACCAAGAATTAAAAAAATCCAACCAAAATTTCTCAGTATGTCTTTCAAAAAGCCAGGAGACGCGAGAAATGCCATGTAGGCGGAAAACACGCTGAGCAAAATTAGGGTTTCCCAGGAGAAGGCACTGGGAGGTCTAGCATTTTTTTGCAGCCACTCGTAGATGTTGAGGAAAAGTTTCACGTTAATGTCAACTAAAAAGTATGGACTTGAAGGAAACGAAGCACCAAAATCAGCACAATGGCGCTATGGCTGTAGGCATTAGCTAAAAGGACAACTGCCGCCTGATTGGGTTCGTTACGGGATACCGCCTGCCCTAGTCGCTCTGACAACCTTTGCCGCCTTCGATTGCGAAGTAGCATAGATGATTGCACTTGCACGTCACTCTGCGGTTTAGTAGACCTATCTAGCAAAGCTTCTAGTAACTGTAGTCCTTGTAGCTTAATGAGGAAGGCAGAGAAAAAAATGACAACGCCAACTGAGGCAAGCATTAAATAAAAGCTTTCTGGCTGGGGACTAAGAAAGCGATCAAAAAAAATATAACTAATAATCTGATCTTTTAAGGGCTGGGGTAGTAGCTTCTGAAGTAAGAAAAACGCTAACCAACCGATAACCGTGGCAAGTAAGTTAATCGATGTGGCATATTCAACGCTGGTGCGACGCGGCAGGTAGAGCCTACGGTGGAGAACTCTGGCTTCCAGGGCGATCGCTACCAGCAGAAATAGGGTTTGAAATAAATACGTCTGTACTGGTAAAACAGGTCCTATCATAACGGTCTACTCCTCACCCATTACTGGGGACTAGGGGCTAGGGCAATGAAGGGGTTCATGGTGAGATAGTAAACCCTTATGAACTACTGCCAGTGCCTTACGGCTCAGGCAGTTTCCACACTCACGGGGGAATGCCTCAAGACGGACTTACGTCCGACTTTTGGTCTTACTTCCCCTCCTGTGGCAGAGACGGACGTTCCATCCGCCTGTAGCATTCTGATGCCCTCGGCTCTAATGTTTGTTGCTGCGTTGCCATCCCTATCGTGATGAGTGCCACAATGAGGACACATCCAATCCCTCACATCTAGCGGCATTTCCCAAACTTGGTGGTAACAATTAGAGCAGAGCTTGGAACTGGGGAACCATCGGTCAATCTCAACCAACTTCCCGCCTTTGTTTTCCAGTTTGTAGGCTAAGAAATTGCTGAACCTTCCCCATCCAGCATCAGATATTGCCTTTGCTAAGTTATGGCTACGAATCATGCCCTTGACATGGAGATTCTCTACTACGACAACTTGGTTTTCGTTGACGAGCTTCCTTGAAAGCTTATGTAGAAAATCCGCTCT
>JALYGX010000471.1 GCA_030776905.1 Cyanobacteriota bacterium
CCAGGTCATGTGCCGATGGATCAAATTGAGTTCAATGTCAAAAAGCAGATGGAGGAGTGTTCGGAAGCACCTTTCTATGTGCTAGGACCACTGGTGACAGATATTGCTCCCGGTTACGACCATATCACCTCAGCGATTGGTGCGGCGATGGCAGGGTGGTACGGTACGGCGATGCTGTGCTATGTGACGCCAAAGGAACACTTGGGCTTACCCGATGCCGAGGATGTGCGAAATGGTTTGATTGCGTATAAGATTGCGGCTCATGCGGCGGATATCGCACGGCATCGTCCGGGGGCACGCGATCGCGATGACGAACTCTCTAAAGCTCGTTATAATTTCGACTGGAATCGTCAGTTTGAACTCTCCCTCGACCCAGAACGCGCACGGGAATACCACGACGAAACTCTCCCAGCAGATATCTACAAAACCGCTGAATTTTGCTCGATGTGCGGTCCTAAATTCTGTCCAATGCAGACAAAAGTTGATGCTGATGCTTTGACAGAACTGGAGAAGTTTTTGGCAAAAGAAACTGTAAGTCAGAGTTAGAGGTTCTTAAGGACTTCTAAAGTAAAAGGTGAAGAGTGAAGAGTGAAGCGTGTATTTATAAGTCTTTTCACTCTTCACTTTTTTGACAAATATGCGAGTGAACAAAGCGCTGGCGATTTAAATACCGTATCTGCGCTTCGCGATCGCATTACTGACTCAACCACGCGATCGCACTTCTAATCCAATCTTCAGCATTCGTGCTTTTTGCCAGCAAAGCATCCTGGCTGATAGCGTGCAAAGCTTGGGCTACCTCGTTATTTTCATAGCCTAAGGCAAGAAGCGTCATCTCGACATCTTCTAGAATTGAGGGTGCTGGTCCTGTTGAGGACGCTGGCGTAGCTACACCAGCTTGCTGACGCCATTCAGCCAGCTTGGTTTTTAGTTCCAGGGCAATGCGTTCTGCGGTTTTGTTCCCAACACCGGGAGTTTTGGATAAGGTGCGGATATTACCCGTGACAATAGCTTGCACTAAATTTGGCAGTCCTAGAGTGTCGATAAGAGCGATCGCCAGTTGAGCGCCGATGCCACTCACACTGATTAACTGACGAAACAAATCCCGTTCAGCAGCAGAGGCAAAGCCATACAACACCTGTTGCTCTTCCCGAATTTGCAGATGGGTAAAGACTTGCAGGAGTTCTCCCGATGCGGCGGGTAGTTCTTGTGACAGACGGCGGGGAATTTGCAACTCATATCCGATCTGGTTAACTTCCAAAATCAGAGTGACACGATTGCCAGTGCTTTTCTGAATGTTGGCAACTGTCCCCTTGAGATAACTGATCATTAAGTCGTTGTTTGTTGTTTGTTGTTAGCTTTCTTCGCCGGAAGCCCCACACCATACCTGTACCCAGGTTGGTGTCGGGATGGATAGGCGGGTTGCTGTAGGAACGGAAGCAACCAATTAATCTGGCGAGTCTTGTCCTTCAATGTACCTCTTGAGTGCCGAAACGGTTACGCCGCCACAAGAGGCAATGAAATAAGAGCCATTCCATAGAACGTCCTTGTAATAGAATTTATTCACTCTCTCCTCAAACTCGGAGCGTAACCTGCGACTGGTAACGGTTTTGACGCTGTTTACCAATTTACTCAATTCAATTCCTGGGTGGTACTGAAAGAGTAGGTGAACGTAATTTTCTTCGCCGTTGAACTCAATCACGCGACATTCCCATTTTTCTAGTAAATCCTCAAAGACCTCGTGTAAGCGGTCTAGCATTTCTTTGGTGAATAGGTTTTTTCGGGACTTTGTTGTCAAAACTAGATGCGCCTTTAAGTCTGACACAGAGCGACCCCTAGAAACAAAATCATTTTTCATCCTGCCAAGCCTCTTAATTGGTGTATACTAAAACACCAGCACCAACTTATGAGCAAGTGAGAACTGCCTACCAGTACCGATTACGTCCAACAAAACACCAAAATACAGAGCGAGACAGATGGTTGTCAATGCTTTGCGCTCAGTACAATTACCTGTTGGCTGATAGGTTTAACTGGTATGAGCAGAATCGTTCTCCTGTCAATGCTTGCCCCTTGGTTTGCCGTGCGAATCGTTGGCTAGAAACCAATCCTTTTAGGATTAGGGGGATTAGCCGCAAGGTATGAACCTTGTAACTGAATGACCATGTAGGTGAGAGTCAGTACCCTAGAAGCCTCAAGACCTACCCCGCAGGTGCAGCGGTGAAAGCACTTCCCCCAGGTTTGGGACTAGCCATCAACGCCTGAAGCGGGGATGAAAGGTGGCGCTACTGGAAGCCCAATCTGGTATCCATCAAGCAAAGTACTCATGAGTAAAGCTCCGGCTAGAAGATGTGTCTGAATCGTCGTGAAGGGGAACCAGTGAAATAAGGCTTAACGCACTGGAGCCAAAAGGCAAAGGATATGGAGTTGGCAAATGACAGATTGACCAACAAGCACCTCTAATAAACCCGGCGAATAACATCACTCTAAAAGTACACAGTATGGTCATTCGGAACGAGATAACCTCTCGTCTGTTCTCAGGAGGTCGAACACCTGAGTAGGTGCTAACCGTATGCAGCGACGAGGAGAGATTGAGTCAGAAGCGAAAGCTTGGAATAATACCCAAGATATGCAGACAGACTCACGATGTATTTGGAAAGTAAAGTCTCAAGTAGTGAGTAAATATGTCTAAAACACTGAGTAATCAGATGGTGGAATGGCGCTCAATTAACTGGCGCAAGCTAGAAAAGCGAGTGTATAAGCTCCAAAAGAGAATTTACCAAGCCTCTAATCGTGGCGATGTAAAAGCAGTTCGCAGACTCCAAAAGACACTGATGAAGTCCTGGTCAGCAAGAGCTTTATCGGTTCGTAGAGTTACCCAAGATAATACTGGCAAGAAAACGGCAGGAGTGGATGGGGTAAAATCCCTATCCCCAGTAGAACGTCTGAAGCTAGCAAACAAACTAAAACTTGGGACAAAGGTTAGTCCAACCAGGCGAGTATGGATTCCAAAACCTGGAACGGAAGAGAAACGACCTTTAGGAATACCTACAATGAAAGACCGAGCTTTGCAAGCACTTGTCAAAATGGCACTAGAGCCAGAATGGGAAGCGCGATTTGAACCGAATTCATACGGGTTCAGACCTGGACGCTCATGCCATGATGCGATAGAAGCAATATTTAAAGCAATCAGTCAAAAGCCAAAATATGTGCTAGACGCTGATATAGCTAAATGTTTCGACCGCATCGACCATGAAGCGCTGCTAAGAAAATTAAATACATTTCCCACCATGCGCCGACAAATTCGAGCTTGGTTAAAAGCGGAAGTGATGGATAAAAAGCAGTTGTTTCCAACGTCTGAGGGTACACCACAGGGCGGAGTCATCTCTCCGCTACTGGCAAATATTGCCCTCCACGGGATGGAAAAACAGATTAAGCAATACGCAGAAACCATACCTTCTCTAAACGGCAAATGGCTGAACAAGAGACAAAGACGGGAAAAGCTGAGTTTAATCCGATATGCCGATGACTTCGTAATTCTCCATGAAGACATAACCGTTGTCCAAAGATGCAAGGAGATAATCTCCGAATGGTTAAAAGGTATGGGTTTGGAACTTAAGCCCTCAAAAACGAGACTTGCCCACACCCTTAACCAGTGTGAGCAAGAAAAACCAGGATTTGACTTCCTAGGATTTACGATACAGCAATTTCCAAAAGGAAAGTACCACTCAAATCAAGGGTTTAAGACAATCATCACCCCAAGCAAGAAGAAGCAAAAAGTACATTACGACCAAATCGCTAGAGTGATTGAAACCCATAAGGCAGCACCGCAAGCGGCGCTAATCAGCCGATTAAACCCAATTATTCGGGGATGGGCAAACTACTACGCGGCTGTAGTAAGTAAGGATACTTACTCAGAAATTGATAACCTTATGTACCAAAAGTTAAGAGCTTGGGCAAAACGTCGTCACCCCCAAAAGAACGGGGGATGGGTAACAAATAAATATTGGCAATCCATAGACGACGCTAACTGGGTATTCGCAACCAGGAAGGATAATAACGCCCTTCGGTTACTAAACCATGCAGACACTCCCATAGTGCGTCATGTGAAAGTTAAAGGCGAATCGTCTCCATACGACGGAAACCTAGTTTATTGGAGCAAGAGAAAGGGTGAAAATCCTGAAATGCCAAGCAAGGTATCCAACATCTTGAAAAGGCAAAAAGGAAAATGTACCCACTGCGGATTATACTTCCGCGAGGATGATGTGATGGAAGTTGACCACAGAATCCCCAAATCGCTAGGTGGAAAGGATTCAAACGATAATTGGCAACTTCTTCACAGACATTGTCACGATATAAAGACAGCCTTTGATGGTAGTCTCGGCACACAATCTGGCTGTAACAGTGCCAAGCCTAAACCACCCTCTCTTACCCTTGACTGGGAATGGATAGAGGATATGTTGGTAATGAGGTATGGTTGACAACCACCAAGTCATTGAGGAGCCGGATGAGGTGAAAGTCTCACGTCCGGTTTTGAAGACCAGCGGGACTGGTGACAGTCTCGCTGAGTTTAATATCCTCAAGTATTCCAAGCTATTGACTGGTGACATCCGACCCTCCCAAATCAAAGATTATGGGAGGGGCGACCTAGAATCGCTTCCAGGAACTTCCTGTCTCGTCCGGTGCCACCTAGACTGAGAGACTCAGCCCCCCATGC
>JALYGX010000472.1 GCA_030776905.1 Cyanobacteriota bacterium
TCTCATCTTGGCGATCAAAGTAATATACCATCGCTGCATGAGCTTCTGACGGTTTGAGATAAGGGTGTTGACGACACATTTCTTCAACAGACCAGCCATAAGCCAGATAGTCCATGACAATCTGGGCAACGCGCACACGCGGTATTCTCTCTAACCGTGCGGGTTGATCTTTTGCTTTCTCGATATGAGGATAAATTACTTCTGATGTCATGGCAGTCGTCATCAGGCACTACTGAAGCCTAGAATAACAGGTCTTGCTGGGTAGAGTGATTTCGGCAAGCCATAACCCAGCTTCAACAGAGCATTGCGGAACTTGGTTTCAGATGTCATAGGGACGGCTAAAGAGCGATCGCCAGCCTACAATACGGCTTAGTCCGCCCATCATCCAAATGAGTCCTGAAGTGCGATCGCCTTTGTAAAGCAAGAAGCGATCGTCCCGCCATTTCAACAAGTTAACCTTGAGAACAGAGCAATCAGGAAGTTAGCAATGTCACGAGCAATTGACGCAACAGAAGTCGGTAACCACATTAGTGAATTGATCCAGCAGGTTGTTGAACAGCAGCAGCCTCTCATTATCGAATCAGAGGGGAAGCCTCAGGTTGTCATGCTTTCCATCGCTGAATACGAGCGTTTGCTCTCAGTTAACACAGTAGAACTAGGGCAAACCCCCTTGGGCAGGAAACTCTCTCGAATTCGTCAGCAGATTGTTGCTACGGGTGAACCCCTTTTAGATTGGGATGAAGTCAATCGGGAAGTGGCTGAACGTCGAGGCGAAAACGACTAGAACATTGCATGAAGCGTACTTTCATTGATACAGGTGTATTAATTGCAGCAGCCCGTGGGCAAAATGATGTTGCTGCAAGAGCAATGGCAATTCTAGATGACCCAAATCGAGAATTTGCCTCCAGCATTTTTGTCAAGCTGGAAGTTCTACCCAAAGCAATTTACAATCAAAAAACGGCTGAAGCCGCTTTTTATCAAGCATTTTTTGATGCTGTGACTCACTGGGCTAAAGCGGAGGAATCAGTTATTGCAGATGCCTTTCAAGAGGCTTGTCAGTTGGGTCTGTCTGCCATAGATGTGCTTCATATTGCGGCAGCTTTGTCGGTGAATGCTGAGGAACTGATAACGACTGAGAAACCCAGTAAACCGATGCATCGTGTTACGAAGATCAAGGTTATTTCGATCGCTCTAAACGAGTCTTAAAGCGCGATCGCCTTTTCATAAGATAGGTTGAGGCACGAACGCCATCATCCACAGTCCTCCACAATAAAAAAACTCGTAGGTTTCGCGCTTCACTCTACCCAACCCACAAACTTGCGATCAGGCGAAAGGTTTGTAGAAATCACTGGCAATTAAATGTATTGCCTCTAACACCGTTTTGTACTACATGGACTTCACCTATAATCGGAACTAACGCACCTTGACAAAAGGCGAAAAGGATGCTCAAATAGCCAGTGCCCAACAGCGCTCTCATCGCTCTCAGATAAAACTCAACCGCTTTTTGGTCTGTGGGCTTGGTAGTTTAGGAATGGGAACCGGAAGCACCCGTGCAGGCTGGAGATACCGTTGTTTACATTGAGTTGAGTGAAAAGTTAAGCGATCGCCTTTGTATAAACACCAAGCCCAGCGCCTCGTGCGAGAGCTAAACAAGGCTCAAGTTAAAGCTCGTATCCTTCCAATTACTAATAACTCGCACTAAGCTAGTTTTAGCCATCCCAGGCTTTTCGTGATAGCAGAGATTTTCCAAGAGAAAATATTAGTTAATCGCCGAAAACTAGGAAGAAAAATTGAAATATTTTCTTAATATAAGAGAGACTTTATGCCGGAATTTCTAAAAACCCTTTTAGCCTCCGGAGAATTTATTCCTCACGGACACTGCTATCTCTGGAAGCCAGAGTTAGTTTTACTTCATGTGGTTTCGGATTCTCTCATTGCCTTAGCGTATTATTCAATTCCCATCATGTTGGTTTATTTCGTCCGCAAACGACGAGATGTGCCATTTGATTGGATTTTCCTAATGTTTGGCATCTTTATCATTGCCTGTGGCACCACTCATCTACTGGAAATCTGGACGCTCTGGCATCCTACCTACTGGCTATCAGGGTTCATCAAAGCCATTACCGCTTTAGCTTCATTATGTACGGCGGCGTTGCTATTACCGTTGATTCCTAAGGTACTAGCTCTCCCAAGTCCAGCACAGCTAGAGGCAACAAACCAGGCGCTGAGAAACGAAATCACACAGCGAAAGCTCGTAGAAGAGGCTCTCAGAGTAAGTGAAGGACGACTACAAGCCATCTTGGACAATGCACCGGCTGTTATCTACCTCAAGGATACTGAGGGTCGATTCATTCTTGTTAACCGCCAGTTTGAAAGCCTCTTGCAGATGCCCAAAGAGCTGATATGCGGTAAGAGTGACCATCATATCTTCCCAAGTGAGAGGGCGGAGACATTTCGAGCGAACGACCAACAAGTGCTGGAAGCGGGAACTCCCTTAAAGCTAGAAGAAGTTGTTCCTGAAGACGACGGCATACATACGTATATTTCCATCAAATTTCCCCTCTACAACTCTCATGGAGTTGCTTACGGAATTTGCGGTATTTCCACCGACATTAGCGAACGCAAGGAAGCGGAGGAAACTCTAAAACGAGCTAATGAAGAGCTAGAAATACGAGTTTGGGAACGAACGGCTAAGTTAGCTTTAAGCAACGAATCACTGCAAGCTGAAATTGCAGAACGCAAGCAGGCAGAAGCCGCACTGCGAACGAGCGAACAGCTATTTCGTGCCATATTTAATCAGGCGGCTGTGGGCATGGCACAGGTAGGGGTGAATGGGCAATGGTTACTCGTTAATCAAAAACTCTGTGACATTGTTGGTTATACTCACCAAGAGCTTTTAGAGCGAACTTTCCAGGAGATTACTCACCCTGATGACCTCGATACTGACCTTGAATACGTCCGTGAGTTGTTGGCGGGTGCAATTGAGACGTACTCGATGGAAAAGCGTTATATCCACAAAGATAGTTCCTTTGTCTGGATTAATCTAACTGTGTCGCTAGTACGCCATTCTTCAGGTGAAGCGAAGTATTTTATTGCCATTGTTGAAGACATCAGCGATGCGAAGGCGGCGGCTACGCTACGCAAGCAGGCTATTGAGGAGCTACAAGAAAGCTACAACCTCTTGCAAGCTGTCATTGAAGGAACACCCGACGCCATTTTTGCCAAGGATATTCAGGGTTACTACGTGATAGTCAATTCTACGACTGCCAGTATTATCGGCAAGCCTGTAGAGGAAATTCTTGGTAGGAATGAGACTGAGCTATTTCCGCCATTTCTTGTACCTTCCATAATGGATATTGACCGTCGTATCATGACTACGGGTGAAGCTCAGATTTTTGAGGAAGATGTGCCAACAGGGGGCAATCTGCGCACCTATCTTACGGCGAAAAGCGTTTGGCGGGACATCCAGGGCAATATTATCGGTTTGATTGGTG
>JALYGX010000473.1 GCA_030776905.1 Cyanobacteriota bacterium
GTGATGATACTGGATTCGGTTGACGCTGTGCTACGGGGCTAGGAGTTACTGGGGATTTGACAACTGGACTAGCTTGCGGACTGGACGATGTGTCAGGAGTGCCGTTGCTACAGGCAACATTACCCAATACTAAAGTGCTTGAAATAACAATCCAGGTGGCAGTTTTGGGAAAAGGTTTCCACATAATAAGAACCCTGTGGGAAATGAGAGGATTGCTTGAGTACTCCAGTCATATCTGTTTCGTTGGGAGGATGTCAATAATAAACTCTCCTCAACGGTTAATGTTTCTTGACCAGAGAAATCGAGTGCTGTAATATTTGTCTCCCATTTAGTGCCTATTTATGCAAAAAGCCTAAGGCGATCGCTAGGGCGTGTGGGCAAACTACTTGTTATTGCGTTCAATCCTGGAAGATCCGATAAGAAATTAATAATATCTGAAAAACTATAAAGATTTATTTACCAATCGTTTGAAAAGTTAGTGCAGAAAAACCTCATCTATCAACGAGTTTATCCCTCTACTCTAATCCATCCTCGATTTAAATCTTGATAAATCTGTTCAACCAAATTTTTTTCTTCTGACGATAAATTTTTTTTAGATAATACGGCTGACATAAATAGTTGTTGGTCTATCCAAGTAATCTTGCGAAGAGAGATAATACGATTAGCAACTTGCTGAACGGGAAACTTGGGAAAGCAAACTTTAGTAGACATCATAGGTTGCTCACTAACGGCGTAATTATAGTATTAGGGATATTAGGAAAATTCTCAGTGATCGAAAGTTTTAGCGGCTAGTGATGAACACTGAAAGTGAGTGTGACAGGGTGTTCACTAGCAAGTGATGTGAGTCACAAAAAAAGTGCTGTAAGCGTTGCGGGGCGTAGCTCGTACTGAGTTCTGAGCAGGAAACCTATCCTATCAAGTCCCTTCGACTTCTAATCTGTGGGTAATTGGCTTTCCAGGGCTTTCCAATAGTTAGATGCCTTCAGCAGCGTGAACGTAAGCAGTTGGCTGTCCCCCTGTTGTAATGTAGCCGTTGGTATTGATGGTTCAACCTCTATCACTGTAAGGATTTGGCGACCCAAGGCTCGTGCTAAAAGTGGTGGTACGGCGTTGCCTACCTGTCGAAAGCCATGCCACTTGGTGGTGTGGAAGCGGAACCAGTCCGGGAATGAATGCAGCCTCGCCGCCTCGCGTACTGAGATGACTCGCGGGTACTGCGGGTGAATGGGGCGGGGAGAGGTATAGCTACCGCGCTCGTAACCCGTACCAGCTCTCAAGGTATAACAAGGTTTGTTCCAGCTTAAGCGTCGTAAGCGACTGATCGGTTCTAACTTTCCCGGTGGTGTCTGGTTAAAACGCTCAATGGCAATCTCACCGTGATGGGTTTGCATTGAGCTGGTTAACTGCTGGGGATTCCATTGGCGGAGATAGGCAAAATTATGGCGATCGCTGATTAAATCCCGCAGCTTTTTGACGTAGAGTGTCGCTGATGCCTCTATTTCATGCAGTTGTGCTGCTGTAAGTTGCAGGCAATCGTAGGAGTGAAGTTCAGCAAAATCATCTAGGTTCGGCAAATCTGCGATCGCATCCCTAACCGTTACATATTGAGACGGCGATTCCTTACGGGATAGCCGGACTTTGCTCCGCTTGAAAGCTGACGCTGCGCCCACTGTCGCTAACCCTAACCCTTCACGCAATTCTGGCTCAGGATAAGCCAACGACCTACACCCAACCTTTGCCCCCAGTAAAAATAAGCGCTGCCGCTTCTGCGGTACTCCAAAATTTGCCGCATTCAAAATCTGCACTGGCTCAGTTATCTCATAGCCTGCGGCTTTAAACTCGTTGAGCAGCCGATTGAGGACAGAGGAGTATTTATTCCGACATAAGCCAGGTACATTCTCCATCACAAAGTAGCGGGGTTGAAGTTCTTTCACCAGGCGGCAGAACTCAAACACCAGGTTGTTACGTACATCATCAACCAGCCCCTTGCCAATCATTGAGAATCCCTGACAAGGCGGACCACCAAACACCAGGTCAATTTTGCCATCCCAACTCTTATCTTGCCCGTTCTGAGATACCCACAGACTCACTGCATCGGCAATTGCCCGACCGGACAATGTACTAACATCTGCACGTAAAACCTTGGTATGAGGAAAGTTGAAGGCATGCACCGCTGCATGAACTGGGTCTTGTTCAACGGCTACTGCCACATCAAAGCCTGCCTGCTCGATCCCTAGTGAGAATCCACCAGCACCAGCAAATAAATCGATCGCAATTGGTCGCCGAGCGAGGTAAGGCATCTATCCATTGCCCTAAACAATGTTTTTCCAGTCTATTGACGCTTGTATTATTTTTGTAGTATAAAAAGAATACAACAAAAATTGAAAGATTTCAATAGTTTCTCACTACGTGCCCTAACCGAAAAAGCTTACATACTCTGTAAAAGTAAAACCAAGGCTTTTTCGACTTGCACGACGAGTGATTTTCACCATAAGCATTTAGCGGCTATGGAGGTGATAGGAAATGCAAACAGCCGAACGCGACCTGCGTTTAGAGATGCTCAATAGCCTGCTCACCACGCCACATCGGCAACTAGAGCAGGTGGGAAAACTTCATAAGGAAATGGTACAACGCGACCCCATCTTCTATGGGCATTTAGCAGTCTGGTATCAGCAGACCGGTGATGTCCGCGACCATAAGGAAGTGTTTGTCGGCAATTTACTTACCAGCACGATTACCCAACACCGGGACGCGGGTTACGTGCTGTTGCAGGAGTTTCCGCCTTATCAGGTAGCGCGGATTGTGGACTTCTTGAAGATACACCAGGGTAAGCTGCCCCGTTCAACTCGGACAGCTGTGCGGCGTTATCTCAAGGAACGGGAGAAGAACTCCGCGTTCTTTGACCGGGCGGCATTGCGGGCACGAAAGGCAATGAAGCACCTTTATGCTAGCTTGCACATTAAGCCTAGCGATCGCGCTGATGCGGTGTTGTTCAAGAACGATCCGCCTGAAGATAGCCTTGCTTTTGGGCTGAAGCTAATGGCGATCGCATCTTCACCCTTAGAACAAGCCCAGCTAATTGTAGAACACAAAATTCCCTACACCATAGCCGTGGGAGCCATCAAACAGCTAACGCCTACCGTGTTGGTTGCGCTGATTAACTCCATGTCACCCCAGGAGGTGATTAATAACCTCAAGTCTCTGCAAACTCGCGGGGCAATGGAAAACCCGCAAGTCAAGGCATTGATTGACGAAAAGCTGGAACTTGCCGCCGATGATGTCCGGGTAGCCGCCTTAAAAGCGAGGGTTGCAGCAGATGCGGCGGAACTGGATGCTGAAACCACTGCACGGCTGGAACGGGTGATGGATGAACAGGTGAAAAAGCGGGGTAAGATTACCAAGCCTACGGCTTTGCTGATTGACAAATCATCTTCTATGGAAAGTGCCATTGAAGTCGGTAAGGGCATCGCTGCACTGATTTCCGGCATTACCGAGGCAGATTTGTTCGTCTACGCCTTCGATACCCTGCCTTACCCTGTAAAGGCATCCGGAAACCAGTTAAGTGACTGGGAACGGGCGTTCCAGCACCTCAAGGCAGGTGGTGCGACTAGCATTGGTTCTCCTCTGGAAGCCATGCGCTTGAGAAAGCAACGGGTTGAGCAAATCATCCTAGTAACCGACGAAGGGGAGAACACTGCACCCTACTTTACGGAAACTTACGAGGCTTACAAGCGTGACCTTAAAGTTGAGCCAAGTGTCCTTGTTGTTAAGGTTGGTTATTCCTACGATTGGCTAGAGCGTAGGTTACAGGAAAGACAGGCGCAGGTCGATACCTTCACCTTCGCCGGAGACTACTACTCGCTCCCGAACCTCATTCCACTCCTGTCCCGTCCGTCACGGCTAGAGTTGCTAATGGAGATTTTGGAGACACCGCTGCCAGTCCGCACAGATAAGTAAGAGCAAAGTCAGGGGGATTTTGGGGATGAAAAACTCTCCACGTCCCTCTCTTCCCTGCTCTTTTCAGCAGTGAGAGAATCACCCCACCCTTTGGCATAAATCCTGAATATGTAGTATAATATAATACAAGTATTTGCGTGCCCTAACCGCTATCCTGTCATCAAGGGGAATTGTGGAAACAATCTGGAACCGCATTGAAACTTGGCTTGTCGCGAATGCACCAGAAATCCTGAACAATCTGCAACCTGGAGCAACGGATGAAGCCATCAAACAAGCAGAAATTTTCTTAGGCATTGAATTACCTGAAGATGTAAAAGCCTCTTATCGCCTTCACAATAGACAGGATGGGTATAACGGCTTAATGGATGGATGGGAACTTCTTTCCTTAGAACGAATGATGGATGAATGGAAAATTTGGAAAGCGGGAAATATATATTTTCTAAAGAGGATGGTGGACTTGTAGAGGTCAATGAATAACTCCCGCTTAGTTAAAATTAGCAAATACCTCAGCAAACATCTTCGTCATCAGCCAGAAAGAATAGGTATTCAACTTGCTCCTGGGGGATGGGTTACTGTTGATGAACTTCTAGCCGCTTGTAAAAAACATCAGTTTCCTATCAACCGTGCTGAATTAGAGGAAGTAGTCGCCAATAATGATAAAAAACGGTTTTCGTTTGATTCTACGGGAACTTTAATTCGTGCTAATCAAGGCCATAGCGTAGAAATCGATTTGCAGTTAGAACCAACTGAACCTCCAGAGGTGCTTTATCACGGTACAGGTCATGGTGCCGTTGAGGCAATTCTTCGCGAAGGGCTGAGCAAAATGTCGCGACATCACGTCCATTTATCAAAAGATATTGTCACGGCAAAAAAAGTTGGGGCAAGGCATGGTCGTCCTGTTGTGTTTGAAGTGGATAGTCTAGCCATGCACGAGGCAGGTTATACATTTTACTGTTCTGAAAATG
>JALYGX010000474.1 GCA_030776905.1 Cyanobacteriota bacterium
AGGATCCAGAGCAAGTTCAACAGCAAGAGTACCCTCAAGGTTCAAAACAAGCTGATGCTGGAGGGCGAAAGCGAAATCAGCGGCGCTTGCGACATCGCTGAGAACGGCAGCTTGGAGTTGATCGGTCAGACCCATACCTTTGCGGCGGGTAGCACCTTCACCGGCCCGGGCGAACTGGACTTTATTAGTGGCGAACTCACCGTTGCTGATGAAGTTAGCATCAAGAGCAAGTTGAAGAGCAAGAGTACCCTCAAGGTTCAAAACAAGCTGACGCTGGAAAACGACAGTGAAATCAGCGGCGTTTGTGACATAGCTGAGAATGCTACCTTGGAGTTTGCACAAGGGGCACACGTTCTCAACGCTGGCACCAGTTTCACTGGCGAAGGCAAGCTCGTATTGAGCGACGGTACCCTCACTGTCAATGACACCATCAATGCCAATATCTTTGAGGTGACAGGCGGTACTGTTACGGGGGCAGGCCAAATCATTGCCGAAACACAAATTGAAACCCTCGGTGCGACCCTCAGCGAAGGCAAAACTAAGGTCATCACCAATGAATTTCTTCAGGTGACAGATGCTGATACCAGTGCGGATCAGATTGTCTACACCCTGACCAGCTTACCTGAGGCAGGCGCTCTCCTGCTCAACGGTGTTACCCTCGACCTTAATGCCACCTTTACCCAGGCTGACATTGACAATAATCTACTCACTTACGCAGATGGCACCAGCGTTTCGCTCAGTGACAGCTTTGGCTTTGATATCACTGTCAACGGTGAACTAATCACTAGCAGCAGCTTTGGCTTTGAGATCGGCTCAGGCTCAGGCTCAATTGCCGAGTTTAGAGATACAGGTACTGCTGGCATTTTTGCCTTTACAGACGCAAGCACCTCTGCCACGCTGAAATTCAGCGTCGATGATAGCAGCAACCCAAGTTCTAATAATGAGATTGGAGCTTTTGCCGTCGATGACGACAAAGGCACAATCAACGGCATCGCTCCGGGTTCACAGGGTTATCTGCAAGCCGCCTTGAGTCGGGCGAAAGTGATTAGCTCAGTCCTTGAAAATGAACCCAACGGTTTTGATGCAGCTTCTCGCCTATTAGAATTCCAAGGTAGCGATCGCCTGGGATTTTACTTGGTGACAGAGGGGACTACGGATATGGCACTCGCTCAGTTGGCAGGGGGGCAAACGCCTAATAATATCTCCTTCTCAACTTCAAAAAATCTACAGGTTTCCGACTTCACCAGTGGTAGTTTTACCTTAAATTGGGAAGAGCAGACCAATGGAGGTAATGGTTCCTTTAAGGACGTGGTGCTTAATGTTGAGTCAGTAGACGAACCTCTAACATTAGGTACACAACTCCAAGCCAATGGGCAAGGGGAAGTACTCGATTTACGTTCCTTGACGGGTCAGGCGTCTGCCAGCTTTACGATTAACCGAGAGGCACAGTTCGATAATGTCGTCGGTCTGTATGCCATCGAAAATGAGCAAGGCGCAGTCCTCGATAAGGTGACTGGTCAACTTGTTAACCCAGGCGATGCGAACTACGCAAAAATCGCCATCCAACAGCGCCTAAATATAGATTTGTCTGTCGGCAATCAGGGTACGGCAAATCTTTCAAGCCAGCTAGACGGTGGGGTGATTTTCGCTCCGTTCATCATTGCTGATGCAACCGCGAATGAGTTTCTGGCTGAGAATCCCAATAATACCGCAGGGCAAGGCCCCCAAGCCTACTTTGCTTTCTTGGGAGCGAACTCCGATGGCGCTGACCACGTCAGTTTGCTGGGAAATAATACCTTTGGCTTCGAGGATTTACCTGGTGCTGGTGACAAAGACTATAACGATATAGTCCTCAAGATTGATTTGACCGTTGCTTAAACTCTCCTGCCTGTTCATCTCCTTAGGTTGAGCAGGCAAGTCCCCTCACGATCAGGACAATCGCCTTCTAGTTTCCCGTGGGAAACTTGAGGGCGAAATTTCTTCTGTAGCCAACAAAAAAGGACAAGCTTTTCAGCTTGCCCCACAAGTCATGATTCAGTAGAGAAACTAGAAATTCATTTCAGCGGCTTGCACTTTCTCAACCTGCTTCTTCTTCAGAACCAGCAGGGTTTGAGAGAGCATAATCCCACCAATGAAAGCCATCAACCACTTAATCCGGTTGGGGTCTTGCAAGACAACTTCTTTGTCTACCTGACCAAATCCTCCAACATTAGGATTACTGGTCAAGGCTTCGTTAGCTACCACTTCCTGTCCTTCAGAAACGATTAACTCCGGGCCTGCGGGAATTGTTTCCACAACGGTGCTGCCGTCTGCCGTTTGAATAGTGACATCGTAGCCACCATCGTCCTTCTTGGCAATTTGAGAAATATTACCAGCTTTAGTCGTGTTGTAGACAGTATTATTGCTCTTGTCGCCTGTGGGGTAAACTTGACCGCGTCCCCGGTTAGCGCCTACATGAACGGGGTACTTACCGAAGTAAACGCCTTTATCCGTTTTGGGGTTAGGAGACAGGACGGGGAAAATAATTTCTTGGTACTGTTCGCCCGGTAGTGGACCGACGATAACGACATTGCCCTGGTCTTCCTTGTAGGGTTGGAAGTAAACTCCCCCAACCTTTTCTTTCATTTCCTCAGGAATGCGGTCTTCCGGGGCAATCTTGAAGCCGTCGGGCAGCATTACTACTGCACCTACGTTCAGACCGCCTTTTGAACCATCTCCCAAGACCTGCTGCGAGTTCAAGTCGTAGGGAATCTTCACCACAGCCTCAAATACCGTATCCGGTTTAACAGATTGGGGAATTTCCACTTCCGCAGGTTTAGCTGCCAAGTGACAGTTGGCACAAACAATTCGTCCGGTTGCTTCGCGGGGTGTTTCTGGGGCGGTTTGCTGTGCCCAGAAAGGATAAGCCGCTGCTGACTGGGGAAGCGTAATATCGCTAGCGAAGAAAAATGACAGAGTGAATAAAGCCAGCACAATGGTTCTGGTAATTATCCGCTGGCTGAGGACGTTGCACATCACCGATAAAGAAGGTGTTCTCATCTTTTAGGGAAAAAACTCAAAAATTTGGTCATTGGTCATTGGTCATTGGTCATTAGTCACTGTTTTTTAGCAAAGGACAATGGACAAATGACTGATGACAAAGGAAATTAAGCCCACCAGGGGTCTTCGCCGGTGCGGAAGTCAGTTTCTGTCCACTGGGTCAAGGAAAGCTTGTCATCTTCTGTGACAGTGGCGTGAACCAATGCCAAAGACAGAGGTGCTGGTCCCCGTACTACCTTGCCAGTATTGTCATACTGAGAACCATGACAAGGACACTTGAATTTGTTCTCGTTGGCATTCCAAGGAACGACGCATCCTAAGTGAGTGCAGACAGCGTTTATCCCGTAGTCAGCAACAGCTTTATCTTCCGTGACCACAACGTAGGTGGGGTCGCCTTTGAGACCTTGGGCAAGAGTATGATCGCCTGCCGCATGACTGCCTAAAAAGTCGCTAACGACGATATCATTGCCCAAAGCATCTTTGGCTGTCACACCGCCGCCGCCGCCGCCACTCGAAGGTGGAATAAAGAACTTGATGACTGGATAGAGCGCTCCTAAAGCAGTGCCTGTTATAGCACCAAACGTTAGGAGGTTCATAAATTGACGACGCCCCATATCGGGAACATCAGGAGAGCCAGAAGCTTGAGCCATAACTGAACGCCTAAAGGTATATTTTTCTTAACCACTCTGGATATTTTCCCAGAATTTTTTAATCCCTGCACTTTTAATGTAGAGTGATTCAACAGTTAGCAGGGTTGCCACAATCCTTTCAGGAGAAGGGATTTAGGACTTGGGATGTAGGTATTATTACATTCTTTTACACCGTATCATAAAGTAAAGAAGCGTCGTATTTGTGACGAAATGTAAACTAAACTTCAGACAAAGAGGCTTATGACAGGACAGGACTTGCGCCAACTCCTGCTCAACAAGTGGGGACGCTCTTATGACATTCAGATACGACGCACTCAGGGTAAAATCTTCGTTCAGGTAATGTGGAAATACTTGGAGCAGGCGTCTTTTCCACTCTCGGAAGCAGAGTATATGGAGCATCTAAGTCAAGTTGCCAGCTTACTCCACGCTTGGGGTGGGACGACACAGGTACAAGATTACATCCAGCAAACCCGCGATCGCCCACGACTCGGAAAAGCCGTGAGCATTCAAATTGAGCTGGGCGAACGGGCGTCAGAATGGTTGTTGGAAGATTTTTAGAGCTTCAGAGCGATCGCTGAATTATTGAAATGGTACTGGCACTCCATCTTCAGGAACCGTATCAATTTCAATGCGGAACTTACCTTTAAAGCCAGTTCCTCCCACCTCAAATTCCCAACCTCCATCCACTTGGGGCATCTTTACTGGTGGCTGGGGTTGCAAATCTGGCTCGTCAAAGGTGTTCATCGGCAATTCGGGTTGGGCAAACCGTTCGTTCGTATGGAGGTAAAGCTCTAAAGGTTCTTTTGTTAATAGGGCACGGACGTAGTAGTGCTTGCGGAAAATTAAATTGTCTGAGAAACCAAGACCTAAAAGGTCGCGTTCGCCAACATAAAAGTCCAGCCGCAAAACCATATCCTTTTCGGGAAGGCTATCGTCTTGCAAAATGGAGCGGGTATCGAGGTATCCTTCCCAAATCAAATCTTTGTCATCTGCCCAAGAAAAGGCAAGGTTTTTATCAGTCATGTCCTCCTTACTAAAAGGACCATAACAGTTTTCGGCTTCCTTGCTTTGGTGGAACAACTCGAAGTCTACTCCACGCGGTTTGATGGATACGCCCATAAAAAACTGACTCTTACCGAACCAGTCTTTCCCACGAGTAATTGCTCCCTTAACAAAACGCAAACGCGATCGCACATTCCCCAAGAAAAAGCGCGTCGCTACCTCAAAGGACTCGCGGGAAGTAATCAACGAGTCAAAACCCCCGTGGCACTTGTGAACAAAGGTTCGCGGTGCGCCGGGAATTTGAGCAGAAATTTGCTTAACCAACCCGTCACTGCGGTTATAGCTCGATCCGTACTCCCCTGATTCAGAGAAGACGCGGTTCAGCAACGCCGCCGCCTTAATGTTGTAAGACCGATAGTTAGTGCCAACGACTGTCAGCAACCGTTCCGGCGGGAAATGCTGACCAAAATTCCAAAACGAAGCCTTGTTTTCTTTCTTGTCTTGAAATTCAGGATTGAAGTGTTCTAGTTCTTCTTCTGCCCCAATGCCAATCCAATTTTTCAAGATTTGGAAGGTAATGCCTCGATGGGGTGTCCCCAATGTGACTATCTTGTTAATATAATCGCCAGCTTTCCGGTTTTGGTTCGGATAGGTGCGTTGGACTGCCTCGCGAACCAGTAAGCCACCCATTGAGTGAGCAATAATGTTTACCATCGGCTCACTACCCTGCTGCAACACGGTGAGTTCCCGAATAAAGTCGATCAGCCGAACTAACGCTTTGCCATAGGTGTCAAATTTGCGATCGTTCAGATCATAGTAGCGGAATACCCACAGAGAACGGTAAGGATCGTCAGTTGACTCCAGGAGGTGCAGCGCCATCGCTGGGTTAATCACCACTCTGTCTCCAGAAAAATACCCCGCTTGTTTCAAGCGCTCGAATTTCCCAATCACACCGCTATCTTTCAACTTCCGGAGTCTCTCCGTAAGCTTTGATTCATCCTTGATGTCCTTGATGTACTGAAGTTTCCCCGGCAGACTCGGTGCCTCCCCGATCTTACTGCCGTAGTATCCCACAACATTTGTCGCGTCCTGATATTGCCAGTCCGACTTCATGAAGCGCAAAATCATCCCTTCATAAATGTAGTTTTCCCCCTGTTTTTGAGGGTAAACGCTGCCATCAGCAAATCCCTGATAGGCAAGCTTTTTCTCATCGTCAGTGTTTAAGCCGCCGAACCCGCGAATTAAAATTAGCGGTAAAGGACGGCGCGTTGGTTCAGACATAGCTTTCTCCTATTGCACCCCGTATTGGGGTGAATTTTAATACTTAGTGCAGTAACTTTCACTTTTTGCCTTCTGGTTCCGGATTTCTTCGCAAAACTCAGCTTTATCGCCTCTCTTGCTGATGGGCTGCTTAATAATCCAAAACACTCTACAGGAACTGAGCATAAGTTAGGCTATTTTCATACGGCTAAACGAGGCTGCTAGATGCTACAGCAGCAATTCCTGTGGTATGTCATGGATTTCCTTAAGCAAGGGACGTAATAGCGTCCCATTATGCGATCGCATTAGCGCAGATTGCCTTGATCACCTGCCTCTCATCTTGGCAGGACCAATTTTGCGGCGTACAGAGAGTAACGCTGTTACAGTTTGGGTTGCGCTCAAAGCACCTCGTACAGTCACCCTCAACGTTTACGCCACAGATGCCAAGGGTTCAATTATCAAGACCTTGTTGCTGAACGGTTCACGCTCCACAGTACCACTCGGTCAGCAACTGCACGTTGTCGCCGTCACCGCTCAACCGATTAACTCATATCAGCTAGAACCGGGACAAATCTACGCCTATGACCTGAGTTTTGGCAACCACGAACAAAATCTTGTCCAAGCGCTAAACTCAACAACACTCTCCTCCCAAGTCACCGTTAGCTATTTCGAGCATCAGCTACCCACCTTTTCCATGCCGCCGGATGACTTGAATCACTTGCGCATCGCTCATGGTTCCTGTCGGAAATTACACGGCGGTGGACAGGATGCTCTGCAAATGCTGGATGACTTGATCGAGCATTATGCAAAAGAACCAAATTCTCGACTACATCAACTCTTTTTCACAGGTGACCAAATCTACGGAGATGACGTAGCTGACCCTCTGCTGTGGGTGGCAACACAAGTAGGCGATACCTTGCTGGGTTGGGAAGAAAATCTGCCCTTTTCCCAAACGCCCACTACTAGCTATCAAGCTAAAAAACCCGGTGAACTAAAACCAGGACAGCGCACAGAAATTGCCAGAGAATATGGTGGTTTCACAGCGATGCTGCTCGATACACCGGAGGAAGCGAAAAGCCACTTGTTTAGTTTGGGTGAATACTTTGCCACCTATATGCTGGTTTGGTCGCCAATTCTGTGGCCTGATCGCTTACCTAAAGGTAAGGATATCTACAAAGACTCCAAACAAGCAAAGCTGTGGGATAAAGAAGCCCATATTCTTAAAGACTGCATTGCTCAGTTGTGGAAAGTCCGCCGCGGCCTGGCAAATGTGCCAATCTACATGGTGTTCGACGACCATGATCTCAGCGATGACTGGTATCTCAATCGAGCTTGGTGTACGGATGTCTTAGGTAAACCCCTAGGCAAGCGTGTCGTGCAAAACGGTCTATTAGCCTATGCCGTGTTTCAGGCATGGGGAAACACACCTGACCAGTTTCAGGAGGGGCAGTCGGGTGGAAATTTGTTGAAAGCCGCACAAATTTGGTCGGCGTCAGCAGGAACGGATGAATCAGCCTCAGAGGAAATTGCTAAGTGCCTGGGGCTTCCTCAGATGGAACCAGAAACTAATTTACCTAAGTTCAGATTGGACGAAGATGTCTTTATCTTGGATCGAGATTATCCGGATGGTACGCTGCCTGTAGAGTGGCACTACACCGTCAGCAGCCTCAAGCATGAGGTCATTGTACTGGACACGCGAACCTGGCGAGGTTATCCCCAGTGCGATCGCGGTGACATTGCTCCTCCCATGCTGTTGTCTCCCACAGCTTTTGAACGGCAACTGCAAAAACCCTTAGAAATAAGCGATCGCCTTAAACAAACTAGTAACTCAGAGATTGAGGTAACGTTTGTCGTTATTCCAACCAACCTGGTGAGTTTGCGGATTATTGATGTCGTTCAACAGTGGGACTTGGAGAAGGGTGACGTTTTTAACTCGGATGTCGGTGATGCCTGGAACTTTCATGAAGCCGCCTTATCCAAGCTACTAGCTGAACTGTTCAAACGACGGCAACAGGTGGTGGTACTATCCGGCGATATTCACTACGCTGCCACCGTTCGCCTTAGCTATTGGTCCCATTGCCAGTTTGAAGCTTTGTCGTCGCAAGTCGAGAGTCAAGAGTCTATCCCTCATACCTCTGGAAGGCCGGGTTTGGACATCAATGCAGAAATTCAGCTTCCCGGTGAACCGATTCAACCCACCCCTACAACTCAAAACTCAAAAGCACGAGTACTGGCACAGCTAACAGCCAGCGCCTTCAAGAATGGCGATTTGAAGACCTATTTTATTCATACAAAAGCTAAATCTCTGGCACCAGAGCCACCTCAAGACTGGCTAGGATGGAACGATCCGCCACAACTCATTGAAATCCAAGTCATACAGGGAATGGTACGGATACTGGATGTTGAAGTTCCAGCGACGGGTCCAGTTCTACGGCAACTGCAAGGGATGCGTGGCGACTGGGACATTGCCTGGGAAATTGCCCTGAAAGACCAGAAATCCCTCCCTGACTGGCAATATCACATTGAGTGGATTAAACGTGAGAAAGCGAGATTTGCTCCGTGGGAAGGAAAACGGGTGTTACCAGTTTCCTCTCAGGATAAACAACAAGCTGGATGGCTGGCAGCATTGGCGAATATGCTGTCAATTATTTGGGGTCATCAGTGGATTCAAGAAGGTGAAGAAGTGATCGGACACAGCAACTTTGGCGTGGTTAGCTTTGAATGGTCGCCAAATAATGAGGAAGCTAGGGCTGTTACCCAGGATATTTATTGGCGGCCCACTTGGAAACCAAGCAGCGTTGTCTATAGTCGGTACGTTGTCCCGTTGCATATCGATAAATCGCCACCTAAACCTAGGGTTATTTCATGAGATCGATTCTCTTTGATGTTGCATTTTATTTGGGTTGAGATCGCCAAGCAAGATATCGGTTTCAAATTAAATCTTGGCGAAGATGCCGTATTGGTGGGTTACGCGATCGCTAACCCACCCGACGAAATCTATAGCAACTTATCAAAAGTTGACCTAATTAGAGAGTTTAAACGGTTTTTAAAATCTCGTCATCCAGAGAAAAATCAACTTCAGTTGTATGACGACCAGACGCTTGATAATCGTTCTGAAATGAATCTTTCAGACCGCCGAGAAGGTCATATTCTGGTTTCCAATTAAGTTCAGTCATCGCTTTATTAACTGAGGCAAAGAAGTGCTGAACTCTGAGGGGAAAGGCTTTGCGCTTGCCAAAATCAAATTGTTTTGGGTCGTAGTGTACTAATTGCACCGTGTCAGGTGACTTCCCTGCTGCCTCGACACAAGCACGGGCAAGACCATCAAAGGTAACAAAGCGATCGCCCGATATATTATAAATTTGTCCGACGGCTGTCTCGTTGCCCAAAACGGCTGCCATTGCCATAGCTAAATCTTGACAATGCCCAAACTGAGTGATACGCAGTCCATTACCAGGGATGGGAATCGGGCGATCGCGTACAATGCGATCAAAAAACCAGGCTTCTAAATCGTTGTAGTTTTGGGGTCCGTAGATATAGGTAGGACGAATGGATGTCCAGGGTAATCCTAGTTGAGCTAAGTAAGCTTCCGTTTCATGCTTACCTTTATGACGGCTTTTTGGATCAACGGGGTCACCTTCGATATGGGGCAGTTGGTCGGATTTGAGATAAACACCCGCAGAACTCATATAGACAAAGTGCTGGACTCGGTCTTTAAATATCTCGGCTAGGGGTTGAGTGTCGCCCAGTTCCCGACCGTTGTTGTCAAAGACGGCGTCAAATTGTTCTGAGGATAACTTTTCTTTGAGTTGAGAAGCGTCTGTGCGATCGCCTTGTATCTGTTTTACGCCTTCTACGGGTGCAGGCTTATTGCCGCGATTGAACAGCACCACCTCATGACCTTGTTCTACCAAAATTTTAGTTAGGTAGACCCCGATGAACCGAGTGCCACCCATGATTAAAATTCGCATAATTTCTGTATTCAATAGCCGTTAGAGCTATCTTACCGAGGAAGCGAGGTTCTTTTCGCTTCAAAGTCGTAGCTGAGTTACGGCAATGCAGCCAGAGAAGCAGACATCCACATCAGTTCCCGGAGTGCGATCGCGTTTGGCATATTCTCCCACATAGTAATAGTCATTCCCCTCCACTCGGTAATTAACAGACAAAGGTTTCGTACTCGGTTCGCAAAATACCACCTCTGGATCGGCGGCTCCCGGTTCCAGATGCGGCAGATTCACATTCCAGAAGGTATCCGGTTCAATCGGGCGATTGAGTAAATCAGCTAACACCTTAGCCGTACACCGTGCTGCGACATCCCAATCGACTACCAGGGGTCGTCTAATCCAGTGAGACACTGCAATTCCAGGAATGCCATGCATTGCCGCTTCCCGCACGGCAGCGACAGTCCCTGAGATGTAAACATCAACTCCCAGGTTGCCTCCAGCATTGATGCCAGAAAGCACCCAAGTCGCATCAGGGCAAAGATGAGTTAGGGCAAGGCGAGTACAGTCGGCTGGAGTACCGCCAACCGCATATTCAGTATCGGAACGGCGCAGGACGGGAATTGCGCGAGTCGTCGTGACTTGATGACCACAGCCCGAATGATGGTCTTTGGGGGCGACAATTATGCCTTTGCCGTTGATAGCCTTGTGAAGTGCCCGGATGCCTGGGGCGTCTATTCCATCGTCATTTGTCAGGATTAAGGTCATAAATATTTGAGTAGGGGCGCAACCGACAACACTGATTTCCCAGCATAGCCGCAAACTCCAGGCTCAGAAGGTTCGATGAGAGCTACTGTTTGAGGATTACATCTTTGATAGTTGAATTTTCTGTAATGCAGCAAGAGAGCTGCGGGTAATTCTAAAGAAGCGATCGCGATGTTATGAATGAGTGAGGTTGTTACCAACCCGGCTTAGTCTAACCCCTTGGAAGAAAAACTATGAAACGCAGTTATAGTAAGTAGCTTGCTAAGTCGGGAATCTTAGCTAGACAGACTTTACTGAGCAACTACAGCCTGCAAACATGAACGCAGACGAACATATCCTGCAATTACCCCATCTGGGTCTAACCAGCAAGGAGCTACTTCCCGAACAATCGGGAATATACTACGTCCTAGACGAGAAATCTATAATCTGGTACATAGGAAAGGCAAGTTC
>JALYGX010000475.1 GCA_030776905.1 Cyanobacteriota bacterium
TCAAGGGAAATACTAGAGGCATGATGGCAGTTGATTTCAGTCCAGACGGTCAAATGCTGGTAGTGGGAGGCTCAACTGGCGCACTCAAACTCTGGAAAACCGACGGTACAGAAATAACCGCGCTAACCGGACATGAAGGGAACGTTTGGGGGGTGGCGTTTAGTCCCGATGGTAAACAGATTGCCTCTGTTGGGGACGATCGCACCATCATTTTGTGGGATGTGGAGCGAATTCTCCAACTCGATGAACTGGCTTATGCTTGCGATCTCGTCCGGGATTATCTGCGGACGAATGGGAAGGTGGTGCATAGCGATGCCTACGGCACTGAAAAAAGTGCAGGACGCACTCTGTGTGATGACCTCAAAACTCAAAAAGCCGCACAATAACAGGACTTAAACAAATAAGTCCCGTTAGGCAACGCCAATCATTTAGCTTCTCTGACACTACAGCCGAAGCCTAACTGTTATTGGGCTTGGGAATTGTAATATCTAACGAGGTCACATCTGCTGAAAGGCTTGTTAGAGGAGGCTGAATCGCCGAAGCATTACCCACTACCAGGGTAACGAGTTGATCAGGTTGCAGGTATTTTTGGGCAACGCGCTGAACATCCTCAATGGTTGTCGCTTTGACGCCTTGCTGATATCGGAACAGGAAATCAGCCGGGTAGCCATAATATTCGTAGCGCATCAGTCGGGATAAGGTTTGGACGGGGTCTTGGAATTTGAACACAAAGGAATTAAGTACCTGATCTTTGGCAAAATCCAGTTCCGTTGCCGTTATAGGCTTTGTACGGAGTTGCTCGATTTCGGCGCGAATGGCTTTAACGAAGGGCACTGTAGCATCTGAGCGAGTCTGTCCTCCCGCGACGAACGTACCCGGATAGTCATAGTTGGGACTCCAAAAGCTATAAACAGAGTAGGCAAGACCTTGACGCGATCGCACTTCGTTAAATAGCCGTCCACCAAACCCATTCATCACCTGATTTAAAACATCTAGTGCGGGATAGTCAGGACTATTTAACTGACCGCCTAAATGCCCCATCTGAACGTAACTCTGGGTGAGTTGGGGTTGATTCACAAAAAACACTCCCCCTTGCTTTGCCTGAGATACCGATGGCAAAGTGGATTGTGGGGCTTTGGAGGCGGACGACCACTTGCCAAATTTTGCTTGAATCAGCGATCGCATTTTGTTGGAATCAAAATCCCCAATAATCCCCAGAATCATATTTTCCGGGTGAAAATATTTCTCGTAAAATGCCACCAAATCTTGACGAGAGATATTATTGAGCGTCGCATACTCTACCGTGCGACCATAGGGACTGCTGTCACCGTAAAGCAATTTCTGAAATTCACGACCAGTAATATCATTCGGGTCATCATTGCGACGAGCAATTTGCCCCGCCTGTTGTCGTTTGGCAAATTCCAGCTTTTCCTGAGCAAAGGCAGGCTTTTGAATCACCTCGGTAAACAAATCAAATACCGTATCCAAATCAGTACTCAAAGCACTAAAACTGGCGCTGCCCGATGATGTCCCAATACCAGTTTCTACAGAAGCTGCCCGTTGCTCTAAAAGCTGATTGAGTTCGTCACCTGAGTGTAAAGTCGTACCACCCGTGCGCATGACTTCCCCCGTGAGCGCACCTAAGCCGACTTTGTCGGCGGGTTCAAAGCGATCGCCAGTACGAACCAGGGCTGTACCGCCAATCAGAGGCAGTTCGTGGTCTTCCATTAGATACACCACCATGCCGTTATCCAGCTTGTAGCGCGTGTACTTGGGGATTTGAATCTCCGGCAAGGGGGCAAACTTTAAGTCCGTGTAATGCTGCGCCGTGTCAGCAGAGGCAGGTAAACGCGACACCACCACCAGTAGTATCGTCATCACCAGTAGTCCCACCCATCGCCGGACTTTGCGAGGAGTAGGGAGTAGGGAGTAGGGAGTAGGGAGTGGGGATTTGGGATTGTTCATTGCTAATTCTGTGTGCTTTGCGTAGGCTTCGCAAACATTGCCATGATTTGATTAGTCATTAGCGATTAGCAACTGACAACTGACTAATGCACTAATGACTAATGATGTTCAGCTTTGTTTAGATAAAATGCGTCCGATGGTCCGATTCTCAGGCGTAAAGGTTGCTTGCGACACTCGCTGAATATCGGCTGGAGTTATAGCCGCGATCGCTTCTAATTCTTTGAATAAGTTGCGCCACGAACCCGTTTTCACTTCGTATTCCACGAGAGAACGTGCCATACCAGAATTGGATTTAAGCGATCGCAATAAGTCAGCACGCGCTTGGGTCTTCACCCGATCCAACTCCTCGGCTGAAACAGGTTCCGTCTTGAGCCGCTCAATTTCGCCTCGCAAGGCAGTTGCCACTTCCTCCACCGAATGCCCAGGTGCAGTCAACGCATACAACAGCATTAAATTGGGATACTTATTTCCCGGAAAACCACTTAAACCTTGAGCCGAGAGAGCGACCTGTTTCTGCTCCACCAGAGACTTGTAGAGGCGCGATGTCCGACCATTACTCAACAGACTGGCAATAATGTCATAAACCAAATTGTCGGGACTGCTAATAGCTGGTCGATGATATCCCTCCAAGTACCAGGGTTGAGTCGGCAATTGCAAGGTTACTTCCCGCGTTTGCTGCTGCTGTGGCTCAACGGCTGTTACTTCTGGCGGTGCTGATTTGGCTTTGTAGCGTCCGAAGTAGGTTTGAGCCAGTTGTTTAACTTGCGCTGGTTCAACGTCGCCCACAACTGCGATCGTTAACTCGCTAGGGATATAGTGAGTCTCAAAAAACTGCTGGACATCTTTACGGGTGAGTCCGCGAATGTCTTTGTCATAGCCAATTACCGGACGCTTGTAAGGATGCACCGTGAAGGCAGCATCAAGAAACGCCTCAATCATCTTCCCGATGGGCGAATTGTCGGTGCGCAGACGACGCTCTTCTAGGATTACGTCTTTTTCTTTATAAAATTCGCGAAATACGGGTTCAAGGAAGCGCTCTGACTCCAAGGACATCCACAACTCTAGCTTATTAGACGGAAAGCTGTAGAAATAAACCGTCGCATCCGCCGATGTCGCCGCATTCAAGCCAACACCGCCAGCTTGCTCGACAATCCGACCCAGCTCATTTTGCTTTGCCAAGCGAGTCGCTTCAGCCTCAATCTTGGTAAACTCCGACTGTAACTGGGTGACTTCTGTCTGTTTCCCTGCTGCTAGGGCCGCTTGAATTTGTTCGGACAATTGATCCAATCGGTCTAACAGTGGCTTTTCTGCCTTGTAGTCTTGCGTTCCGATGCGGGTCGTTCCTTTAAAGGCTAAATGCTCTAAGAAGTGAGCCACACCCGTTTGACCGTTCGGTTCATCAACTCCACCCACATCGGCATAGGTGAGAAAAGACACGACGGGGGCACGGTGACGCTCCAGGACAATGAACTTGATGCCATTATCGAGGCGAAACTCACTGACTCGCTCGATAACTTTATCTAAGTAAGGCTGGATAGACTCGGAGGTAGCCGTGGCTGTCTCGGTGCGAGCTAAAGCGAGAGCAGGTAGTAAGCTCCACGCCAGGATTGCCGCTGCTAAGAACGACACAAGCGATCGCGTCTCTAAGCACCGTCCGTGTTGTCTCAGCCAAGCAGCAGCAAGCTTGAAAAACATAACAAATCGATTGAGCTGACTCATAAAACGGTAGCAATTAGCACTGTTTTTATACTAAGAATTCCTCAGTCTCTTAATATATCCTGGAAAAAATGAGACAGTCCTAAAACGCTGATACGGCTGTTAAGCTCCTAATCTCCTCACCTCAGACCGACTTTGTTAGGAACTATGAAACTTTTGGGAATTATCAGGCAAGCTGTTGCACAATAACGCTACAGCTTTTGTTTTTACTGCGATGCGAATTCTAAATCGACCGCCCCAATCAGAGATGGAGACAAGGCAGCGAATCCTGCAAGCAGCGCAGCATTTGTTTGCCTGTAGGGGGTATGACGGCACGACAACCCGCGATTTAGCTCAAGCGGCTGGAGTAGCAGAAGGTACCTTATTTCGCCATTTTGAGAACAAAAAGGCAATTTTAATCGAAGTGGCAACTCAAGGTTGGGTGGAGATTCTCACGGATTTGCTGACGGAACTCAGCGAAATGGGTAGCTATAAAGCTGTGGCGCAGGTGATGCGACGGCGAATGATGCGGATGCGGGAGAATGCAGACATGATGAAGGTGTGCTTTATGGAGGCGCAGTTTCATCCAGAATTACGCGATCGCATTCAGACAGAAGTCATCATCAAAATGACTGATGTCGCTGAAGCCTTCTTCCAAACCGCAATGGATCGAGGCATCTATCGTCGCACCAATCCCAAAATCGTCGCTCAGGTGTTCTTGGGAATGTTTGCAGTGGCAGGTTTCAGCCACGACACCATTATGGAGCCAGGAGCCTCCCCCAAAGCCATGCAAGAAATGGCAGAAGGCATTGCTGATATTTTCCTGAATGGCGTGTTAGCGAAGGATTAGAGACTAGACGCTAATCCATAACTGTAGCTCTATATTCCTGTAGGGGCGCAAGCTTGCGCCCTCTAAGGTTCTGGTTCAACTAATAGCAATGA